>NZ_VFEB01000254.1:0-99811 GCF_007858795.1 Vibrio sp. T20 | reverse complement strand
TGTCTACACCAACACCAACACCAACACCAACACCAACACCAACACCAACACCAACACCAACACCAACACCAACACCAACAAGGCAGCTTACGATATTGATAGTGGTATGTATGCGTTAAATGGGGCTTTAATTGGTTTATTTATCGGTAACTTTTTTGGTGTCACACCATTGTTGGTTCTAGTGGCTGTGTTAGGCGCATTACTCACAGTCCCGATTGCCAACATTGTATTCAGATTTAAAAAATATCGCGGTTACACTAGCGCCTTTATCCTCACCTCTTGGCTGATTTATGCTATCCAATCGACCTTAGATCTATCGGCATTTTCTCCATCCAACTCCGTATTGATACCAATAATCAGTTTTGAGGCAAACTCGTGGTTCAACCTACCGACAGTGGTGATCCCGTTGTTAAAAGGGATCAGCCAAGTCAGCTTTATAGACAATGCGTTGTCAGGGCTCGTTATCTTAATCGCCATCGCGCTTAACAACCTAAAGCATGCCACTTGGGTTGTGCTAGCAGTAATAATGAGCACCATTTTCAGTAAGATGATTGGTGCTTCTAACGAACTGGTTGCCCAAGGTTTTTATGGGTACAACGCCATTCTTGCCACTCTAGCGCTTGTGCTCTATCCGCGGATCTCTTGGCCGTTAATCCTATTAGGCATTCTTTTGAGCTGCCTTGTGACACTTGGCTTTCATGAACTGTCACTACTGCCACTCACCGCCCCTTTTGTTTTAAGTACTTGGGGGATTGTCTATCTGTCTGGAGTGATGAAAAAAAATCGCGTTACCAGTTAACGGTTTAATCCGCCTGATTTAGCTGACAAGAGAAAGCTATCAGTACTTTAAACAAGACTAATCGAGAACATTCATTCTTTCGTAGTTTTTCATGCTCAGAGCTTTCCTTATATCTTTGCCATATCATCTCAATACCTTCGACCGTTTCTACTCTGGGGGCCAGCACTCTAGATTGAAAATGCTCCAGTAAAACCAGATAAATCGAACTCTCGAACAAAGGTATATCTTTCTTATAGATAGCTTGAGCTAAACAAAACCATTTGCTCTTAGGCTTTGCTTTAACATAGCGGTACAACAATGCTGTACTCAAAATCACAAGAACAACGATGACAGCGAGTCCGACCAATAGCACCTTGTACTGCTCCATAAAAGAAGCAAAGGTGTGCGACACTTGCCAACTTCGCTCAGGTAAGACAAGAGTTCTTTGCTGTTGAAACTCTGAATCCCACCAAAAAACGCTAACCGCAGGAAGCGTAACCTGGCCAGCGTTGTTCACTATATAAGTCACCCTTTCTAACCTTTGAGCCTGACGCACACCCCTTTGCTCATCATCTCGATACTGAGTTGATTCAGGATATACCAAAAATTGACTCGTTAAGGAATCAGGGAGTGTCGTGATTTCCGGCAAAAGTGCACTGATGGTGTCATGCGCGGATAACGTAATTTCACGAGTGATCGCGTCGCCTACACTGAGCTGTTCTTCCAAGCTCTGTGTGCTTTCATTTTGAGAGACAAGCGTCCACTTTTCTTTTAGCCTAGCTTCAGCACCTGTTAACCATTTCTGATCAGACGTCATATTGGCAGAAGGCTTATGAGCATTGAAAGACAAAGCCTTCGTCATCACCACCCCATCAACATTATTGCTGCCGTGCTTTACGCCAATCTCAAGCGCGACAGGAGGGATTTGATACTCTCCACTATGTAATGGGTAAAGCACAATTTCCCAGAGTTGTTTGGAGTACACTTTCCCATCAATACGTTCTGTGGAGTTCACAGCAAAAGAACTCATAGGCAACACGACCGCATTATCAACCTCGATACGGTGCACCTTGGTGCCTTTGGTGAACCATGTGTCTGTCATCACTTCAATATTGAGAGTAACCTGCTCATGCACTGCAATATCTAAACTGGCATGACTCAGCCAAGTATTAAGTTTTACATTGCCTTGCTCATAGAGTGAGGCTAGCTTCTGACTGTGGGTATTAGGCTGGCTATAAGCAAAATGACTCATTAAGCTAATAGCCAAACACAAAAGCTGAAATAACTTACTTAGCTTCATCTTTCCACTCCGTTTGGTTAGCTACCCCTTGCTGATACTGCAATGCAAACTTGGTTGAGATAAAGCTCGATAGATCACTCTGAACTCGCTTCATCCATTTTTCGTTGGCACCTGGATCACTCAAGATTTGTTCAGCGGATAAGACTTCTTGAATCACTTGATCTTGTTCTACTTGCTGCTTTACACCATCCGAGCGTTTTGGCTTATCACCATTTTCTCGGCTCACCTGACGTTCATTGCTTTTCGATTGTTCCTTCGTAAAACTATCAATATAAGCAATCACATCTTCAACAATCTTTAAGTTATGAAGTGCTTCTTGATTATCAGGATCTTGCTCCAAGATCTCTCGATACAAAGACCTTGCCGCAACAAACTCTTTTTGATTCGCTAATGAAGCCGCCGCACCTAATTGCCCCTGTAAGGTATCACTGCGCATATAGAATTGTTGTGCCACTTCGTATTCGCCAGCTTGGTAATAGGCCGTTGCTTTCCAGTACTCATTTTCAAAGATTTGCGCGGCTTGTTGGTATTCTTGATCTTGATAATACAGAGCTCCCTGCTGATCTTTAGTCAGCCAAATATCGACCAACGAAAACTCTGCTGCGTATAAATTAGGGCTGTAAGTCGCGCTATAAAATAGAGAAACCACAACGCACCATTGAACTAGCCAACCTTTTCTAAACCACAATAAATACGGTACCAGCACCACCCACACCAAAGGGTAACTTGCATCAAACCAAGGCTCAGCTTGGTCTGCTGAAAGCTCAGCAAAAGACGTTACTTTCCCACTAAGGTTATGTATATCTTGGTTATCTTGAGTAAAAGCAACGAAGTCACCATGCACAGAGCTGGCTAATTGCGATAGAGTTTCAATTTCCATAGGTAACGGGGATGGAACATCTTGATTGCCAACACCATAAACAAGCAGTTGATAGCCTTTTTCCTTGAAATAACCTTGATACTCACGGTAAGCCAGTTGATTAACGGCATCGGTCACCAGCAATACTGTTGCATTGTCAGTTTCAGATACCAATTTGTTGATGATAGGTAAGGTATATTCCGCAAACTTCCCCTCTCTTGGCATTACTTCGGGGTGAATAGCCTCTAATAGAGGCTTAAACACCGCAATATCTTGCGTTAAAGGCATCGCTAAATGAGCGGAGCCCGAATAGACGACTAACGCGGTTTTCCCTTTGCCTTGCAGGGCGATAAGCCGCGCTATTTTTTGCTTTGCTCTAAACAGACGACTTGGCGCAACATCCTTTTGTAACATTGACTCAGAGACATCAAGCACAATTACCAAAGGCGTAGTGTCTTCTGCAAAAGGCGAAGGCTGACGATACCAACTTGGCCCAGAAGCAATCACTATCACGACCAAGCAGATGACACTGAGCAAAAAGATCGGAAGGTGCTTAACACGAGACGACTCACCAACACGCAAAGCATCAGACAAGTGCTTGGGCAAATGGGTTACCCACGAATTCTGTTTTTGGCTGCGGCGCCAGTTCATGATCAACACCACAACAAGTGGCACGATTAATAGCAGCCATTCAGGGCGAATAAAATGAAAATTTCCCATCATAAAGCCCTCGCTTTTAGAGTCTCAGGCGTGATACGAAGTCGCAAAACAGATCGAACCACTATAAACACTAAGTGATAGATGAAGGCGATAAGCAAAGGCACATAATGAAGGCTTTGTTTTGGCTGATAACGGTAACTTTCAAACACACTAGGTTCGAGTTCATTGATGGTGTCGTATACGTTATCCAGCTCAGTAGGTGACATCGCTAGAAAGCTCTGCCCTCCCGTTAACTTGGCAACAGTATCAATGACTTCCATATCAATCGCTTGCTCACCTGAAGTGTTCGGGCTCCCCATTGCCACAAGATGAATTTTAATGTTGTGCGCAGCAGCCACTTTCGCGGCATCAATCGGCGGCACTAAGCTGTCGGTATCATTGCCATCGGTAAGTAAAATCATCAAGTGATCTCGGCCAAGATGTTTGTGAGTAAGGCGTTCATGCTCATGTTTTTCAGGAGCAAGGTTTTGATGATCTAGGTTTTGATGATCTAAGTTTTCAGGAACAAGGTCTTCAGAAGAAAGCTGATCAGGTTGAGCGCTATCTAAGCCGGATGGCAGCTCCTGCTTGTCTTTCTGATTCTTGGAAAGAAACGTCTTAATACCCAGACCGATTGCATCACCTAAATGAGTACTTTGCCCTGCCATTGCAGGCTCGGTTTCATTTAACAGCGCTAACCATGCGGTGTGATCAGCCGTAAAGGGCGATTGTAAAAAAGCAGAATCACCGAATACTATCAGGCCGAGTCGGTCGCCACTTCGCTTTTGACTGAACGTGTCCAACACCTCTTTTGAGGCCGCCAAACGAGTCACTTGGTTACCAGCACGATTAGAGAAATCATCTGTTGCCATAGAGCCCGACAGATCCAAAACAATCATTACATCACGCCCAGCTAGCTCTCTCGTCTCTTCAGGCCCTAGCCAAACAGGTTTTGCAGCTGCCAGTACGACTAAAAGCCAACCTAGAATCAGAGAAGAACGTTGCCAAATACCCGCCTTAATCTGGTTTGATCCTTTCTCAGCACTCAGACCTATACTTGATGCTAACGCATCAAAAAAAGGCACTTTCAAGGCAATTTGAGGAGTTTGATGACTCGGCACAAAAGAGTAGATAAGAATCGGCAAGGGCAATAAGGCAAAAACCCAAAGGTATTCAAGCTCGATCATCCGTCCCCCTCACATGGCTTTTTACCCACGCAATGGCGCTTAAACGAATCTGACTTAATTCACTTTCGGTCCAGCTATAATCTGATGCGGGCTTGTATATATCTTGCTGCCATTGCAATAAAAGCACTCGGTCAAAAACCTGATGCGGTGAAGAAACAGTGAGGAACTCCCCCCATTCATTGCCACTGAGCATCGCGACCTTACTTCCAGGGAACGAACAACAAGCTACTTGCTTCAACAGACTGTTTATTCTACGTAACTCCTGTTGCTGGCGCTGATTATCAATGGGGTCTTGTTTACTTCTACTGATCGCTTTTACCGCCAGACGACGATATTTGTTCGCTTTGTAGGAGTGAAAAAGGTGGAACGATTTCCAAGCCCCCCACACTAAGATCAGAACAAATGTGGCTTTCCAACCAATTGTTGTTGGCAACCAACTGACATCAACAGTAGAGGCAGGATCGATAAAACCTTTGAGTAAAACTCGATTATCGGACACAGTAGCCCCCACTCATTTTTTGAATAAAATCAGCGATGTGGTTCCCAGACGTGTCTAATCTAACCACATCAACTCCACCAGCACTCAATAACTGATGGATATCTTGGTAGCCTTGCTGGATTGTTTGGTTGTATCGATGAAGTTTCTCGTTCAATGAGGTATCAGCCAATAGCTGCCACTCACCATCACTGATATGAATCGGTTGAGAAAATTGAAGTTCCAGTTCCATAGGGTCGTTGACAGCGATACCCATCAAATCATTGTGCTGCTTTAACCATTTGATTCGTTGAACATCTTGTTCTGTAGCATCATTGAAGTCGCTGATCATCACGATCAAACAACCCTTTAGATTTTGCTGCGTTAGCTTAGTCAAAGCATCGGATAACCCTGAACCTGAGACTTCTTTACTTTTATGTTCTGCACGAGACAAATCTTGATTCGCGAGTGCCAGAGACTGAAGAATTCGTGCAACATGTGCTGAATGACGTTGGGGTTTGTGCCAGTACAACTGCTCATTTGAAAAGATTAACGCTCCAATGCGATCACTGTCTTTTAATACTTTCCAAGCACAGCACGCAGCAACTTGAGCTGCCGCCACAGATTTCATGGTATCGACCGATGAAAAGAACATGCTACTGCGTTGATCGACGAGCAACACCACCGGCAAATCTTTTTCTTCACTTTGAACCCTGACATAAGGTTCAAGCATTCTCTGTGTGACATTCCAGTCAATACTGCGAATATCATCACCCATTTGATAGTGTCGAAACTCTTCAAAGTTAAGCCCTCTGCCACGGTAACGAGACAAGTGGTTACCGGCTTGTCGAGAACGACTTTTGGTAATGGGTGGCAACGAGAAACCTGTCGACTTCAACTTTGTCGCCATCAGAGATTCAAATGAACTAACAACTCTTACATCATCGGAGACATTCATAACAAGGTTCCCTAAGAGAGAGGCACATTGAGCAATAGCTCATCAACAATCTGTTCTGCGCTCACCGAGTTCGACAAAGCATCGAAGCTTGGAGTAATACGATGACCTAATACCGAAACCACGACCGTTCTCACGTCGTCTGGCGTCACATAATCACGCCCCGCTAACCAAGCATGAGCACGGCTGCATTTGTCTAGTGCGATCGATGCGCGAGGACTTACGCCAACATCAATCCACTTATCTAAATTTGAATCCGGGTACAAATGTGGGAAGCGCGTTGCCATAACAAGATCCACAATATATTGCTTAATGGGCTGCGAGGTATGGATACGCATTACCGCCTCCTTACCAGCTGCAATCTGCTCAACACCACCTTCAAATGCCGCAGCTAGCAATTCATTTTGTTCTTGTTGTAGCGTTCCTGAATCCATACTCTTATTCACTTCCTCATCCATTACTGCGAGCTCTTCCTTACGCACTAGATCAATAATCAACATTTCAGAGTCTCGCTCTGGATAGCCAACATTCACTTTCATCATGAAACGATCCATCTGCGCCTCTGGTAGCGGGTATGTGCCCTCTTGTTCAACGGGATTTTGCGTTGCTATCACTAAAAAGGGTTCTGGCAGTGGCATGGTTTCACCCGCAACCGTCACTGTACCTTCAGCCATCGCTTCTAAAAGCGCGGCCTGAACTTTGGCTGGTGCTCTGTTAATTTCATCAGCCAACACCATAGAACTGAAAATAGGCCCAGGTTGGAACATCAGCTTCGACTGCTCTTGATGATAAATCTGAGTACCAGTTACATCAGAAGGAAGCAGATCGGGAGTGAATTGCACACGGCTAAAAGCCATATTCAATTGTTCCGCCAATATTTTAGCGGCGCGAGTTTTTGCCGTTCCAGGAAGCCCTTCCAATAAAAGATGCCCACCCGACAACAACGCAATCATCATTGATTGTGTGACATGAGCTTGACCGATAATGGATTGGTTCGTCAGTTCAATTAACTGACAAATGGCTGCTCGAGTATCTGTAGACATAACGTTACCTTGTAAGGCTACCTAAATAAGCTGTAATTCCTGAATAGGTATATCAGCGTTGATTTAATTTGGCAGATAGAGTTTTTTTAGTTTCGATACAACATCTTGAGGTGCGACAGATTCAAGTTCAGCAAGGCACTGGTTCGCATCTTGTCCTGCAACTAATAAGGTGTCGCACAAAGCGTATAGATAGGCTGGTTGCTCATGATCTTGATAGATAGCCCGATAGACATTAATCGCAGCCTCAGCATCATGTTCTCGCGCTAAAGTCGCGTAAGTGTATCCATAAGAACCGTTCATCGATTCAAGTTCATACGCATTTCTCAGGCGACGTAGCGCCTTCACGCTTTCCCCAGTTCGCAAGTAAGACAGGCCAAGGCTATAATGCAATGCCGCCGATTCAGGAAACTCTATCAACGTTTGCTTTAAAATAGACTGAGCTTGTTCATCGTCATCAATACCTTTTAAATACTCTGCGTAAGCAATGGCCACCCTAGGCTCTTTATGATTTTCAAATCTATCTAAGTAGATCTGCTCGGCTTGTTGAAACTTGCTTTGTAAGGAGTAGATCCAAGCTCGCTCTAAATCACCATCAAGATCGTTGGAGAGTAAAGTGAGGTGCCTATCGATTGCTGGAGCCAAGCGGTCGAGATACTCACCAGACAACTGAGGCCAAAGAACAATCAAAGTTCGAACTGCTTGAGCTTCAACATCGCGATCAACATCGTCTAGCATTGGGGAGACAACATCCCATTTTGCTTTGCCCTGCCACTGTTCTGCGGCTTGTATTGCAGCCAAACGCATTTGCGGATGTTCAGAGCGTGAAGCTCTAGCGACGGCAATAACCGAATTCGGGCCATAATATATCCCCAAGTTAACAGTCGCAGCTGTACGTTGGTCTATAGGTAGAGCTTCATTTTGAGAATACTCCGCGAGTAACAACTCACGCTGTTCAGCAACAGTGGCCACTTGGCTTGCGCTTCCATTACTTAAAGGTTGAACATTTTTCGCCAGAGAGACTCGAGAATAAAGACTAAGCAAGATTCCAAGGATAATGAGCAGTGCTGCTAACCAACTAACTAACCGATGTTTCATATTGGATGGCGCTCTATATACAGTTGTTGAGATAACTCTTCAGCCCTTACCAAAAGCGCATGCATAAAGTAAATCTCATCCGTTGTCTCGAAGTCATGAAATTCAAGCCATTGATTTAGCCCTTCAAGTGTTTGAGCTTGCTCGACCTTTTCTTGCTTATCGCTTAAGTAACCCAACGTTTTTAAGCCAGAAACCAACTCTTCATAGTTAACCGGAGGCATCATCAAAGTGATAAATTGCGGCTCATTAGTCATTAAAAGTACATCGTAATTCGCTTTAGCTATCTCGTAGTTTGTGCGTTTTAGTTCGTACTTTTCATCGCATTGAGCGTTATTAGGGCGTTTTTGGCAAAGGTTAAAAAGCGAAGCAAATTCTGTATATCGTTCACTTTTAGTTTGGAAAGCCATATCAATCACAGCTTTTACCGATCCTTGATTAAATAGAGTGTCTGTCGGTGAGACCGCTTTGGTCTGGGCGGTAACCGTTTGGCTAATCAGTGCAACAACAAGCAGCACAATAGTTTTTAGTTTCATCAGATAATGCCTCTATTTAAAATTGATCTTCATTGCATCGCCATTGATGCCTTTATTCACTGGGTAGCCCATCGTCGCAACAACCATTGAAATATAAGGATCAATATGTGAGAAGAACTGCTTCCAGCCTGCACACAAATAGTTCAACCCTGTTTCGCCATCGAGGGTTTTGATGAAGCGATTTTTCGGACACTCACCAAAACAAGCAAACTGATAAGCACACTCTCGGCACTGTTTAGGTAACGTTGACTCTTTTGCTCGGCCAAATTCTTCTTGGCCTTTTGAAAATTGCAGATCTTCGAGCTTGGCATCCTTGATATTGCCGAGTTTGTAATCGGGGTAAACGTAATGGTCACAAGCAAAAACATCACCGTTATGTTCAATGGCTAAGCCCTTTCCACACATGGGAGCAAGCGTGCAAAGTGGGTTCACTCGTCCCATCCAAGTTTCAACGCAAGATTCAAAGTACGGTACATTCACGTTACCGATGTCATTCTCTAACCACTCATCAAAAATGGTGCACAAAAAATCACCCCATTGATGAGCAGAAACACACCAAGATTCGACAATTGAATTCGGGTGACTAGGCTCAGTTTCAGGCATACCTTGAAAAAGAATCTCACCTTCTGACCACTTCTGTGGTGCTGTCTCTCGGAATGATTTCGGTTCGACGATAGGGATGAACTGCATCTGTGGTGAGCGAATTTCATCACGTAGAAAGCGGTATACTTCGAGTGGATTTGAACCCGTAAGGTTGTTTACACAAGTCAACGTCGCAAAGTTGACCTTGTGTTTATGAAGAATGTCGACACCTCTCATGGTTTGTTTAAACGAGCCTCGTCCCGATCTGTTGGTACGATAAGCGTTATGAATCATTTCTGGCCCATCAATGCTCAGGCCGACCATGAAGTGGTTCTTGCTTAAAAACTTGCCCCACTCATCATTAAGTAACGTCCCGTTAGTCTGCAGGTTGTTCTCGATTTTCACACCTTTTGGGCAGTATTTTTTTTGCAAGCGGACTACGTCACGAAAGAAGTTCACACCCAATAACGTCGGTTCTCCACCTTGCCAATGGAAAACAATCTCAGGAAAATTTTGCTGCTCAATATAGGTTTTGATGTAGGTGCCGAGCATCTCTTCGCTCATTTGAGTCGCGCAGCCACGCTCATGGCCCAACAACTCTTCTTTACTTAGGTAGTAACAGTAAGTGCAATCAATATTACATGCTGATCCAATAGGCTTGGTCATGATATTCATACGTTTCGCGGGGGCTGCTTTTGGCAACATAATGGTGTTGTGTTGAGCTGATTGGGTCATTGTTATTCCTCTTCTCGTTCACTCACATTCACTGTGCGATTACTTCCCTAAGATGGAAACCTGTAACGGTTATCTAAGGCTATTATTCAACAGCACTTATCAGTCGTAATCAGTAGTATTACGGATTCTGTTCATTGTTAATAAAAACCAAAGATCTCCTAAAATCAAAAAAAGAGCGGTCACTAGGACCGCTCTTTTTAGGGGTTTATCAACTTTTCAGCGGGGGCTGATTTGACTCACCTATCAACTAAAAAATATGACTTTATTGATCAATATTATTAGCTAGTCACTCAATATTATTGGTATTGAGCGCGCTGCCAGATTTGCATCTTATCGGCGATTTTGTCGATAGAGAAAGAACCTGGAACTTGGCGTGGTGGAAATTCTTGGAATGTTTTCAAGAACTGGAATGTGTAAGCCGCACCCAAGTACATGTATGGAAGGTGCTCTACACGCCACTGTTGGTAGCCTACGCCATCTTTATGCGCATTCTCATATGGGTCTTGGCGTAGGTTAAAGATGTAAGGGAAACGCAGCTCTTCGAACTGGCACTGCCACGTTTCAACACCATGACACTCGTTCACAGTGAACATCACTTTCCAGTCGCCCATACGAACGGCTGAAATATGACCATCATCAGCTGCATAAACGAAGCCCTTACGAGGCCACTCAACAGAGTTGTCTGCTGTTGTGTTATTACCTTTCTTAAGAGCCGGCATTAAATCAAAGCCATCTAGATGAACTTTGTACTCTTTACCATTAAGTTTTTTGCCTTTTTTCAGGTCAGCAACAATGTTTTTCTCACCAGCTGCACCCAGGAATGTTGGAGCCCAGTCATTGTGCGCTGCAATTTCGTTTGCAACAGAGCCCGCAGGGATTTTGTTCGGCCAGCGCATCATTGCTGGTACACGGAAACCACCTTCCCACGTTGAGTTCTTCTCACCGTAGTAACGAGATGTTGCGCCATCGGGCCAAGACCATTTCTCTGCACCGTTATCAGTGGTGTACGAAACGATTGTGTTGTCTGCAATTTTAAGTTCATCTAGTTTATCAAGCAGTTGACCGACCATGTTATCGTGTTCAACTAGACCGTCCCCATAAAGGCCACCACGTTTTGACAAGCCTTTAGACTCTTCTTTCAAGTGGGTCCAAACGTGCATGCGCGTTGAGTTAAACCATACGAAGAATGGTTTTTTCTCTTTATGAGCGCGGTCGATAAAGTCTAATGCACCTTCTAGGAACTCTTCATCCACAGTTTCCATACGTTTAATCGTTAGAGCACCTGTATCTTCGATACGACCATCAGCGTATGAATGAATAACGCCACGCGGGCCAAAACGCTTCTTAAATCCGGGCGCTTGTGGGTAATCTGGGTGTTCTGGTTCTTCTTCTGCATTCAGGTGGTAAAGACTACCCATGAACTCATCAAAACCATTAGCCGTTGGTAAGTGCTCATCTCGGTCACCAAGATGGTTTTTACCAAATTGCCCTGTCATGTAACCCTTGGCCTTGAGCATCGTTGCGATTGTAGGATCTTCTTGGCGCATACCTTCAGCAGCGCCTGGCATGCCTACTTTTGTCAAACCCGTACGCATTGGGTGTTGGCCTGTGATGAATGCACTACGACCCGCTGTACAAGAGTTTTCACCGTAGAAGTCAGTAAACAACACGCCTTCGTTTGCAATACGATCAATATTCGGAGTCCAGTGACCAGCTTGACCACGTGTATATGCCGAAATATTGTCGATACCAATATCATCACCCCAGATAGCTAGGATGTTAGGGCGGCTCGTATCCGTCGTCGCATAACTTGCCATTGCAGTTGATGCAAGCGCGGCGCCCATCGCAAGTTGTAGGAAGGTTTTCTTTTTGAACATAGCTCAAGACCTTTTGTAATTTTAAAAGTAATTTCTTTCCGTGAGCTATTATTTAAGAAACATGAATTTGGGTAATCAGTAGTATTACTGATTTAAATGATAGTGATATATCAAACGTTGGCGATAATATTCGGTTATATAATGAAACGTTTGACGAGTAGCCCTAAAAAACGCTAGTTTGTTTAGTATTATTACTGTTGAGGCTGATTATTTTTGATGACAAATACCACTAAAATATCTTTTGAAGACCTAGTGACGGAACAATCCGACGCATTAATTGGCTCGCCTCCCAAAGATTTTGACATGACTTGGCAAAGAATCGCGCACTCTGTATTAGATTGGTTTGACATTGATAGAGTCACGCTTTTTCCCAACTCAATGATCATGCTAAACGACGGAAAGACCGTTACTATCGCTCGTGAGGGAGTTCCAGAGCTCAACGCACAGAGCTTTATTAGTGGCAATTATTTAGATTATCTAAAACAACTAAGAACCAAAAAACGTTGGCTGACATTTAGCGAACAAGATATGAGTGACCACAAGATATCCGTCCTCAGAACACTGTATACGGAAGGTGGGCGTTGGCATGGCATCATCCCTCTGAAACTGTTTGGTCAAGATTGGGGGGCGCTATCCTTTTCCAGATTTAACAATGAGTTATCGCCACTATCAGATCAAGACATGAAACGTCTCAAACTTATTTGTGATATTTGGCTGTGTTATTGGCAGCACTCAACAATGGCTCGAAACCTAAAACAAGACCAAGCGACTAATGCAAATGAAGGTGAGAAGCTTCTTCTATTATCACCTAAGCAGTGCTCTGTATTAACACTGCTCGCTCAAGGGTTTACCGCAAAACAGTGTGCAGAAAAGCTATTCTTAAGCCCCCGAACCATCGAATCTCATAAATATCGTATGATCGACATATTAGAGCTTGAGAACAATACAGAACTCATTCAGTTCGCACTTCGTAATGGCCTAGGAATCGAACAATAACCTTCCTAACTATACTAACACTTCCAACATTCTACTAAGTAGGACGCCTGTTACTTCCAAATAATAGGCGTTATTTCCGTAATACTACTGATTACAAAAGCAAGCTCATAAATTAATTTAAAGTATCAGTAAACCTATTATCTCAATATGTTTCTAATGACTATCAGCCCTTCATTTGATAAAAGTGCAAACGTCGCGGCATATAATAAGGTTTGCTTCCCAATTACTTTCTTGGAGCTTATCTATGTTAATCAAAAATGTTCTTGTTACTGGGGCCTCATCAGGTATTGGCAAAGATCTGGTCATTGCGCTACTCAAGCAAGGTCACACCGTTTACTGCGGTGCTAGACGCGTTGAAAACATGCACGATTTGAGAATATTGGGAGCTCACGTTTTAGAGATCGATGTCCGTGATGAAGAGCAGGTAAATGCTGCTGTAACCCAAATGATCTCAGAAGTAGGCAATATTGATATTGTTTACTCTAATGCTGGTTACCCAATCGCAGGCCCTGTTGAAGAAACACCGATAGAAAAAGTACACGCCCTCTTCGATACTAACGTTTACGGCGCTGCGCGTGTTGCAAGAGCTGTATTACCTCACATGCGAGAAAGAAACCAAGGCCGCATCATTTTTACTACCTCTATTGCTGCGCGTGTCTCCACCAGCATGAACTCTTGGTACTCCGCGACAAAACATGCATTAAACGGCATGGCAAAAGGGCTATCTCAAGAAGTCGCCGACTTTAATATTCAAATCTCAACGATTGAACCGGGTTGTGTGCAAACAGAGCTTGATGCAATCCAACTACGGGATATGAAAGAAACCAATCAGCTTTCAGCTTATAAAGTGATCGTCGACAAATCTCATCAATTCTTACACGACGCGTATAGAAAAGGTGCAACGCCAGAATCAACCGTAAACCACATGCTAAAAGCAGGGTTTGATTCAAAACCCAAGCTTAGTTACCAAACCACACTAGACGCAAAGCTAATGACTTTCGTACAGCGAGTAATCGGTGAAAAAGCGCTAGGCTCTATATTTCTAAAACTGATCAAGCGCACGTCAATTTAAACTCGATAATACTTGAGCACTTAGCTTGAACACTTAAATTGCTAGCTGAATGGGAACATGGAGCTACCTTCAGCTAATATTCGGATGCCCGCATTCATCCTCGAACCTACTTCCCCAAGGTTATCTACCGTTCCATTTCTCTTACCTGTCTTTTTCTTTTCCTTTTTCTAAAAAGTTGGCTCTTAGCAAAACCAACACGCACTTATACCGTAATTCTACGGTTTAGCTTCACGTTCACGCCCCATACACTGCACGGTGGTTTGAAGCAGTGCAACGTTCACAACTGCATATTGCTCTCATGACCATTAGTAAACGAAATCAAATTCAATCATTTTATTTAGAACACTTTCGGAGATGTTGTGGCGAGTAACCTTTCACAATCAAGAGACACATGGGGATCAAAGCTAGGCTTTGTAATGGCAGCGGCAGGTTCTGCTGTGGGCCTTGGGAATATTTGGAAATTCCCCTATACCGCAGGTGAGAGCGGTGGCGGCGCCTTCGTTCTTATCTACTTAGCCTTTGTCATTTTCATTGGCTTTAGTGTCATGCTAACGGAATTTGCTATCGGTCGACATACACAAAAATCAGCCGTGGGTGCATTTAAAGCGACTGATCGACGCTGGACATTTACCGGCGTAATAAGCGTGGTAAGTGGACTGCTAATTATGGGGTTTTACCCGGTTGTCGGTGGCTGGTCTATCGCTTACATCTATAAAATTGCCACAGGCTTACTCAACACTCCCCAACTAATAGGGGAAAACTTTACTGGCTTCATTTCTACACCAGTAGAGCCTTTAATGTGGATGAGTGTCTATCTCTTTTTGAATGTACTTATCGTCATGAAAGGTATTTCTGGCGGCATTGAAAAAGCAGGCAAGATCCTAATGCCAATGTTGTTCATGATCTTGGTGATCGTATCGATAAAAGGATTATCATTACCGGGTTCAAGCGCTGGCCTTAAGTTCTTATTTAGCCCTGACTTTTCTAAAGTAGACAGCAACGTTGTGCTTGCAGCACTCGGACAAGCCTTCTTCTCTTTAAGCCTAGCAACAGGTTGTATGATCACATACGGTAGCTACCTAAAGAAAAAAGAGAACCTAGTACAAACGACGGCGATGGTCGTTGCTATGGACAGTGGCGTTGCTCTACTGGCTGGTATCGCAATGTTCCCTGCAATGTTTGCATTTGGCATGGAGCCTGCTGCTGGCCCTGGCTTAGTTTTTGTTGTTGTACCTCAGCTGTTTGCAGAAATGGGTGGCGTGATCGGCTTACTATTCGCACTACTTTTCTTTGTAGGCCTTAGTGTTGCAGCACTCACTTCTTCTGTATCTCTTTTAGAGGTTGCGGTCTCGTACTTAATCGATGAGAAACAGATGACACGCTTTAAAGCGGTACTGGTATCAAGCATTACGATGATCAGTATGTGTGTACTCTCTTCACTGTCACTGGGAGGTATTGGCCCTAAGTTATTCGATACCGGCGTGTTCGATATCTTCGATCTATTGACTGACAAGATATTCTTAGCCGTTTGCGGCATGTTCATTTGTATCTTTGCAGGCTGGAGATTGAACAAAAAAGACCTAGAAAATGAGATCACCAACAATGGTGAAATTTCATTCCCTCTGTTTAACCTTTGGTACGGCTTAGTTAAATACATCATTCCTTTTGCAATCGCAATCGTTGCTTTTATGGGCGTGAAAGCTGGTTTTGACAGCGGCAAAGGCGAAGTCATGTTAATGGGTATCGCATTTATCGCGCTCACCGCGGTAATTTCTAAACGCTTCTAGAATCTGCGTCGACTTAAAGCGATGAATAACGAAAGCCTGTCATCAAACGACAGGCTTTATTTTTGGCTTTCTACTCACTCACCTACCCTTTAAATTCGCTCTAGATCATATTTTTCTCGACTAAAAATCATGACCCGTATTTTTACTGATTCACTCTGTTTAGTAGCTCCGTACCATTTCTCCACTCGTTCACTATTCTTGAGTGAACTCGCTCTAGCTTAATTTTTCATTCCCCCTTTTAGGAAGCTTTATGAGTTTAATTAGCATGCCTTTCGTCGACACTGCATTCGACACTGGCTTACACGTAGTATCAGGACTGGTACTGGTTGGTACTGTTTTAGGCGCGTTATATGCGTTTTGGAAGTTCCATGAACTACCTATCCATCACGCAGATAAAAAGAAACATGGTCAAATGGGGTTAGTCACCATTCTCACCTGGATAGGCTTTATCTGGCACTGGGTTTGGGTGCTGGCCGTTATTATTGCTTTTGTCGACACGGAAAAGAGCATACGCCGCATTCGTCATATTTGGCATGACACCGTACCAACTCAAACTACAAAGGCAGGAGAATAACGATGTTAGAAGGTTTAGCTGTTTGGGCTTTGTTTATTTATCTACTTCGCCTTGTTGGGGTGCCTTGGACAAAACCATTTAAAATGTTTGCTTATGGTGGTGGCTCTATCTGGCTTGTATTCGTATGGGTTGGCCTTATTACGTGGGCTCCGATGGATCTATCCGGCGGTTCCGTTGTGCAATCACCACATATTCAATTACGACCAGGTTCAACACGAGTAACGGGCAATATTGAAGCCCTTCACATCTCACCGAACAGTGAAATTAAAAAGGGCCAGTTGATTTACGAGCTCGATGATGACTCATACGTTATCGCCGTTAACAAAGCAGAAGCGCAACTAGCGATTGCTGAAATGGCTCATAAAGCAGCTTTACAAGATATCGATATCGCAAAGACAAACTACCGAGCTTCGCTTGAAGATATTGAGATAATCAAGAACCAGATATCTGCAGCAAAACAAGACCTGACGCTAAAACAACGCACGCTAAAGCGCTATGTCGACCAGAATGCAAAAGTTAAAA
The DNA here is from genome assembly GCF_007858795.1 of Vibrio sp. T20. Taxonomy (NCBI): domain Bacteria; kingdom Pseudomonadati; phylum Pseudomonadota; class Gammaproteobacteria; order Vibrionales; family Vibrionaceae; genus Vibrio; species Vibrio sp. T20. The sequence goes on along the minus strand of NZ_VFEB01000254.1, from coordinate 82,742 downwards.
AAACGATTACAGAAAGCGTCCTTGATCAACAACGAACTGCCGTTGAAGTTGCAAAGAACCAGCTCACGATCATTGAGTCGCAATATCAGAAGTCAGAAATTACGGCAAATAAAAACCTAAACCTAATCGAGAAATCACAAATTTCCGAGATCAGTAAACAGGCCGATCTTCAAAACAAGAAAGCCGCCCTCGCTCAATCAGAATGGGATTTGGCACAAACAAAGATCTACGCACCAAGCAATGGTTATGTCACCAACTTTATGGCTCGTGAAGGTCAATTTGTTGGTGCTATACCTCGACTAAAAATGTACATCGATGAGAAGTTTGTCTTGATGAGAATTAACCATCAAGCATTTAGAAACATCAAAGTTGGCCAAGAAGCCGAGTTTGCTACCGCCATTTACCCGGGTAAAGTATTCAATGCTCACGTAGAAGGAATTGTTGAAGCGACAGGTGAGTCTCAAGGTTCTTTGCTTGCTCGTGAAACCAACGTGCGTGCAACAACAGGAAAGAACGTGATGAACAAGCACCACTTTGTTCGTCTGCGTATTACCGAACCTGAAGGCTACGACATTCCAGTCGGTGCCGTTGGACTAGCTTGGGTTAACGCAGAGAAACCAATTCCATTCTTGAATTTCTTGAATGTCATTCGCGGCATCATCATCCGAATGAAAGCTCAAATTTACTTCATATATAGCATGTAAGACCATGAATACATTTCATAAAATTTGTGATTTTGTAGATATTACGCATCGAAAAAAGAGTCAATTTATTCTACTTTCAGTATTTATTTACCTCATTTCACATTGCGCTAAGTAGTGTACTAACAGCTATATAACCATATTGGAAACTCAGCCACATCAAGGATGATGTGCCTCCCCTATAGGCTGCTGAGTTTCCATCCTTCTTGAAATCCGACTACGCGAGCTGAGCTTTAGGCTAATACTCGTGTCTAATTCATATTATTTCGCGAATTTTGAACATCTGAAATTTATGCAATACGGAAAAAATACTGAATATCTCCAACCACTCCTTCCTTACACTATCTGCAGTTTATTAATCCATGCCCTCAAGGCTAACCTGCAGGAAAAAAAATGAAAAAAACTGCTCTCGCTTTACTTATCTTTTCAAATTTAGCCAATGCTAGTGGTCTATTGCTCCAAGAAGCTGTCACTGCTAATGCTGGTACTGCAGGGGCTGGTGACGGTGTCTATACTGAAACGGCGACTGCTGGCTACACCAACCCTGCAACCATGAGCCACATGGGCGAACAAAAAACAACCATTAACACGATGGCACTGTATCTCCAGATGGACTATACCGATGCATCTAAAGATAGCAGCCTCCTAAACACCCCAGATGGCGATGCAAGTGCAGATACTTTGATGCCATCGATTGGGATCTTCCATGTACGTCAAGTAACTGAAAGTACACACATCGGAATCAATTTTGGTGCGATTGGCGGTTCTTCTATTGAGTATGGTAATGACTGGGACGGCGCTAACCATTTGGATAAAGCGTTCATGTCGGCACTGCAGTTAAACCCAAATATCAGCTACCAACTGGATGACAACTGGTCGATCGCAGCTGGTGTGCAAATAAACTACGGTTTAATTGAAGTTAGTACGACTGGCTTTGAGTCTGATATGGGTACCGATTGGGCATTTGGGTACAATGCAGGAGCAATGTACAAAGCCGAGCAATGGGCTTTAGGTCTTAGTTACCGTTCGAAATTGATTCATGATTTTGATGGCATCTCAGCCTCTCTGGTCAATGGTAGCAATGCGATTGTGGGTACTGAACTTGTTGTTCCAGCAATAACTGACATCAGTGCAAGCTACGACCTTAATGCTCAAGTAACTCTATTATCTTCCATTCAATTCCACCAATGGAGCGAATTCTCAGAGACTCCCGTCTACAACGACACACTAAATTCAGCACCAGCTCTTCCACAAGCAATAGATCGTAACTGGGAAGATGTGTGGAAATTCGCAGTGGGCGTAGATTATCAGCTTAACTCTGACTGGGATCTTAAAGCTGGATTCTCTTACGAAACTTCTCCGCAGGATGACCCAACGAAGCAATGGGTCGACTTACCTGTAGGTGAGCAATACCGTTATTCACTGGGTGCAAGTACATATTGGAACTCAACTCGTGTCGATATTTTCTATGAATACGCAGACTTTGGCACGATGGAAATTGACCGTTCCAGCAAGTCATATACTCAGATTCAAGGTGAATTTGAAGGAAGCATCCACTTCGTTGGTGCAAACTTCACTTTCTAATGTTGCTCGCAGTAACTTCAAACGCTGAACTCTCAAGTTCAGCGTTTTGTTATCAATATTAAAAGCGGTAATCAATACCAACCGAGGCGGTCACTTCTTCTGAAGTTTCATCAATGCCTCGCTCATTTTGAACAGAAATCACATCGTATTTAAATTCAAACATGATGTTGAAATCTTTGTCTTTTACTTTGGTTTTGATGCCTTGCAGCCACATTAGGTTAGCAACCTGCATTTCAGCGCCACCGTATGACGAACCAAGATTAATATTAAATACCGAAAAGTGAGTATCGTTCCAAGGGTGTAATGCGTACATGTTAACAGAACCCAAATGCGCTTCTTCGTTGCCCTGCAGAGGAGCGCCTAATCCGTTCAATGTTGAGTACGCATCACCACCATCGACATAGGTATAGTTCAACGAAGGGAAAAACAAGGTGCCATCTTCACTACCTAACGGCAGCATATAACCTGTGGTGTACATGTTCGCTGCGTCTTTTAGTTGGTAAACATCTACATAAACACCACCAAAAGAATCAAAGTGAGCAGCTCTCAATCGCGCATTCTCTGACTGAGTGTAATATTCAGCGAAACCAACCGTCTGAGATATATCACTGGTGAGGCCTGAAGCACCACCACCAGCAAGGAGTTTAAGTTCGCCTTCATCATCTGAAAATACCGCCGCTCTCATGCTGCTGTTTCGAGGGTCAGCATCATGATACTCATGACTGTTTTTTTCAAAATTTTGCTCTGCAAATACCGAAGTTGAAGCCAAAACTAATGCTGTACTAATTAGAGAAAGAGAAGCGATTTTAATATTTTTCATTGTATACACCAAAACTGACACTTAAGAAGATGGTGCCACTATATTTAGATGACTATTTCCACGCTACTTATACGAAAAATAAGCATCACTTATTCCATCGATTAATAATTTTAAGCAGAGGCTAGGGATATTATGTACAAAAAATATAATGAACAGGTGAACCTAAATTATCTACGCGTGTTTGATGCTATTTACATTCATAGAAGCACCAAGTTAGCTGCATCGGCATTGGGTATTAGCCAATCGGCGGTTAGCCAAACATTAGCAAAATTACGTGATTACACTGGCGACAGATTATTTTATTCAGCCAATGGTAAGTTACAGCCAACCCATAGAGCAGATGCTATTGGTCTAGGCCTAAATGAGCAACTCGATGCGCTAGACAATCGGATTTTTTCAGAACTTTTTGAAGATCCAAGTGAATTCAATGGTGAACTCACTATCGCAGTATCAAGCGTATTTCTTGAAGCGATGGCTACAGAATTAACGAGCTCGGTTGTGTTTAACTCATTTCCCAAAGCAAAACTGAATGTCACTACCTGGACAGATCGAACGCTCACCGACATACAAAATGGCGATGTCCATATTGGGTTGAATTTCGGTCCAATTGACACACCAAAATCTATCCGTTCCGTTGCTCTCACCTCTAGTGAACCCATTGTTATCATGAGGAAAAACCACCCATGGTCTGATGGAAATTTTAAATTGGAAGGTTTCAATAAATATCCAACGGGTGGCATTCTGGTTCCCGGGCTCACTGACTTCAACGCAATACTAGAGCGTCGAGCCCCTGAGTTTTTTAATTTTAAATATCGCTCTGCCAGTATGTCTGTTTTAACATGTCTCGCTGAACATTCTTACATTTTAGCGATTACCGAAACACTCTCTGCCTCAATGTGTCCTAATACGATTGATTGCATCCAACCTGCTTGGTTAAACGAGCTAGCACCAGATCAAATGAGCCACTCTATTTACTACTTAGAGCGAAATCACAACCACCCTTTATACAGATTCTGTATCAATATTGTACGAACTTCTCTACAAGAGAAATTAGATACGTTAAAACTGAGAACCAAGATAAATACATAGTCATTGGGTATATTTACTGATTAAAAAACCTAAATTATATGATATGAGAATTAATTCTATGTCGAAGAATAACATTTATAAAAACATATAATGATTATCTTTTAAAAAACCTTTATTGCAGTATTTTTTCGGATCATTATTTATATTAATCCGATTAAGATAACACTCATAGATATAACTAAATTTAGTCACTCACTAATTAAGAGTATAGATTCAATGAAACGTGTAATCGTAACCCTCTCTATCGCGGCTTTGCTTTCGGGCTGCCAGGCAACTCAACGACAAAATGCCACCACCGGTGAAACCGAAACTAACTCAGCAACCAAAGGTGCTTTAGCCGGCATGTTAGCGGGCGCGGCAATCGGTGCTGCGACAGGAAATAGCTCTGACGCTCTGCGCGGTGCGGCTATTGGTGGAGTTGTAGGTGGAGGTGCAGGCTATTACATGGATAAACAGGAACAGGCACTACGTCAACAACTGGTAAGTTCTGGTGTACAGGTTAAACGTATCAACGACAAAGAGCTTCAGCTGGTGATGGAAAATGGCATTGGCTTTGACTCGGGATCATATCATTTGTCATCCGGCATTTACCCAACCTTAAACAGTGTCGCGCTTGTTCTTGGGGAATACCCAGATACACGCTTAGAAATCAAAGGACATACCGATAGCTCCGGCAACGATTCAAGTAACCAAACACTCTCAGAACAGCGCGCACAATCTGTTGGTAACTACCTTATCAGTCAGCAAGTTGCATCTGGTCGTGTCGTAACACAAGGTTACGGTGAGCGTTACCCTGTTTGCGGGAACGACACGAAAGCAGGCCGAGCCTGTAATCGCCGTGTTGAAATCAATATTTTGGCCTTGAATTAATCAATCACCAAAAGGAGCCTTAATATGTTCTTTAACCGTTTTCTCAAACCTTTCCTTGTGATTGGCGGCTTAGTTACAATGTACGCAGGGATTTATGCAATTAACCCTGAAACTGCGCTGCTTGATATGAACAACCTACCCTACGACTCTAACTATGTGTTTTTGTTCAGACACTGGGGAATCATGGTTGGGTTAATGGGATTCTTTATTGCAGCTTCAGCCTACGTACGCCGCTGGAGAGAATCAATCATCCTGTACTCGTTTCTCGAAAAGCTCTTTATGGTGTATCTGTTCGTTTCGAATTTTTTCAATCCAGAAACAGCACACTTGAACGCCAGTTTCATCCCGTTCGCCATTACAGACATCACCATCTGTACCTATACTCTTGGTTACTGGTACGAAAACTACAAGATCAGAAAAAATGTGAGCGCTTAGGTTAAGAAAAGCCTTGTTACTCAAAGACTGTTGTTCAAGCGCTCCACATATTGTCTAGGTGTCAGACCTCGATGTTTCTTAAACATCCGGTTAAAACTCGCGACGTTGGTATAGCCTAGCCTCGTCGCAACTTCTTCTATCGGCACTGAATACATCAAAAGCTCTACAGCCACGTTACTTAACGCATACCCCATAACGGTAGAAAAGTTGACACCTAATTTATGTAATCGACGTTGAAATTGCTGCTCAGATAAACCAAGTAAGCTTGATACTTTATGTAGCGTTGGGAGTCCGAAATGGCGACTGTAATTGATCATTTCATAGGCCACTTTATGCTCATCAGCGGCATCGGGCATGTTGAGATAATGATCTAAGTCATGAAAGTTCATCGCCAAGCTCATCTTGCCAACTGAAGGGGATTGGTTGATCGACAATCTCAAGTTGCTTGGTATCCAAATCTCAGTTCGTGGTTGTCCCCATTGAATGTTGCACCCAAAGTACTCTTGATAAAGTTGAGTGTTTTCTCGATAACCAGCTATAGACACAGCTGCAGGGGTAAAATCGTCTCCCAAGTAGCGCCTTAATATCTTCATCATAAAGATGGCGACTCGAATAGAATCATGGACTTTGCCCGCCTCGCTATAAGCTGGGTTGTCGTAACACCACTTGATAAATTTTCCAACTTGAGTGCCATAGAGAAAGGCGCCAGATTGCAAACAGTGCAGTCCAATGTTAACTCGGCGTATGCTTGAAGCCAGATCGCGTCCAGAGAAAAACCAATTAGAAAGAGGACCTAACCTTTCAATATCGACTCTATCGGCGAGTTTCAAAATAATATCGGAGTCACCAGTTTGGTGCTGAAGTAAGCCATACCATTTATCCACCTCACTAACAGGAATAAGATTCATCGGATTATTAAATACCGACCTGGGAATGCCTAATTGCTCGACATTCACGAGCTTATTGGTCATCGCATGTTGGTAAATACCCAAAATTCCTAATGCTCTTAAGAAGTTACAATTATTCATTAGCCACCATACTTAGAAGTCACCATTACAGATCAAATCATATTGGCATCATTATTAAAGTAATTGGTAAATTTTCAACCTCTAAATCTGATATCAATCACACTCGGCGCTCAATTTAACCTAGGGTTTATCAATGAGTTTAGTCAGTGTCCCATTTGTCGGAACCGGCGCAGATACCGCACTACACGTAGTGGCAGGCGTTGTGTTAATCGCAACCATCGCTGCTGCATGTTACGGCTTCTGGCGTGTGCATGAATTACCAATCAATAAGGCTCACAGTAAAGAGCATCAACAACTCGGTTTGATCACCGCATTAACATGGATTGGTTTTGTATGGCACTGGGTATGGGTACTAGCCGTTATCTTAGCCTTTGTTGACATGGAAAAAGCCATCATCAATCTAAGAGATACTTGGAAATCACCAGTAGCACCTAGGGACAAAGCAACTTCCGACAAGCAAGATGAGGAGAGCCAAGCATGTTAGAAGGCTTAGCAATTTGGGCACTGTTCATTTACTTACTCAGACTTGTTGGTATGCCTTGGAATAAAGGCACCAAGGCATTTGCATATCTCGGTGGTACATCGTGGTTACTATTTGTATGGGTTGGCCTACTCAACTTCACTCCGATGGATTTATCAGGAGGCTCTGTCGTTCAATCCCCACATATCCAATTACGTCCAGATTCAACTAATGTGTCGGGTAAGACCACCAAAGTCCACATCCACCCGAATCAAGATGTAACTGAAGGACAGCTAATTTATGAAATTGATGACACCAAATATGTCATCGCAAAAGACAAAGCTAGCGTTCAGCTTGAGTCTGCAGAGGTTGCGCTCGATACAGCACGCCAAGAAGTGAGCATTGCTAAAATAAGCTATCAATCGGCACTTGAAGACATCAAGGCTTCAGTCGCGCAGATAGAATCAGCAAAGACAGACTTAGTGCTGCAATCAAAGACGCTTGATCGTTACCAGAAGCAAAACAGTGTCGTAGAGCATACGATTACTGAAACTGACATCGACCAACAAACAGCGAAGGTAGACTTAGCGACACATAACGTCACCACATTAGAATCTCAGCTTAGCAAGAAAGAAGTCGATGCCGAGAATGCGAAATTAAACATCCACAAAGCTGAAACCAATGTGAACAAGAAACAGACTGAGGTCGATTCAGCGAAGGCAACATTAGCGCAAGCTCAGTGGGATCTTAACAGTACCAAAATCACTGCACCAACTGACGGCTTTGTGACGAACTTTATTCTTCGTGAAGGACAGCGTGTTTCGTTAATGCCTCGTATTCAGATGTATACCGAAGAAAAGTACGTACTGATGCGAGTCAATCACCAAGCGATTCGTAATATTAAGGTGGGTCAACCAGCAGAATTTGCAACAGCGGTATACCCGGGGAAAATATTTTCTGCAACGGTTGAGGGTATCGTTGAAGCGACGGGGGAAGCACAAGCGAGTTTGCTAGGTATAGATGAACAGGTACGTGTCACTACTGGTCGAAACGTTCAGAACAAGCACCACTTTGTTCGTTTAAAAATCGACGAAGCAGAGGGCTACGACATTCCAGTTGGTTCTGTCGGGTTAGCGTGGGTAAGCGGTGAGAAGCCGATCGGTTTTATGGCATTCCTAGACGTAATACGCGGAATAATCATTCGGATGAAGTCTCAGTTGTACTTCTTCTACTCTATTTAAACACCTTCATTGGTGAAAAAATACAAAGCCCGTGTGATCAGGTATCACACGGGCTTTCTCGTCACTTAAACCTAAAATGAGAGACTTTAAGCACAAAGAGTAGCCAATAGCCAAAGAATTAGCTCTTCTTTCAACCATCACCAAATCACCACTAATTGCAAAATGCATTCGCAAAACGCAAAAAAGAAGTACTAAAACGCGAATAAATAGTCCAAATACGCACCAAATTGCTATAAAACAACCAATAAACAAGATTATTAGAGTTGGCACACTAACTGCAATGTAACTATTGACCCTTCTTAAGCCGAGGGTCACCTAGCCAACTGACGTTGTTAGTGAACCTATTATTGTTCACGAAATATATAAGCCAATTGCGGTTATTGCGATTGGCTATTTTTTTACCTGCAGTTTGGTCAACCGCTCCCCTTTCGATACAGACACCCATTCAAACGCATAATAATCAACATTCATAGCCAACCCTAAGCAGCAGATACCCAATTCGATATAGAAAACGTTTTCTATTGATTTTTTTGAAATAAATAGAAAAAATAACCCTATGTTATATAAGACAATTAGTGCAATAACTGATTTTTGAGCACCTTTACTGACAAAATTAGCATTGACTACGTGATTTATATCACCATAATGCGCACGTTTGCCTGCAATACGGCGACCGTTAAATTTAATTTTGATCATTTGCGGAGGTAAAAAATGGCTGCTGATAATAACTACAGTCTAGGGCCGGTTCCTACATCGGCTAGGAAAGGAGTCGCTTCACTCACCATGGTAATGCTTGGGCTCACTTTCTTCTCTGCAAGTATGTGGACCGGTGGTTCACTCGGGACAGGCCTTTCATTCAACGATTTCTTCCTCGCCGTTCTCATCGGTAACCTAATTCTCGGTATTTACACTTCTTTTCTTGGCTACATCGGCTCATCTACTGGCCTCTCTACTCACCTTCTAGCTCGTTTCTCTTTCGGTACCAAAGGCTCATGGCTCCCTTCTGCTCTACTTGGCGGTACACAAGTCGGTTGGTTTGGAGTAGGCGTGGCAATGTTCGCGATTCCAGTACAAAAAGCGACTGGCATTGATACCAATACCCTGATTATAGTATCTGGCTTGCTAATGACTGGAACCGTGTACTTCGGTATCAAAGCGCTCATGGTGCTTTCGGCGGTCGCCGTTCCTGCCATTGCCATTCTTGGTGGTTACTCAGTATTAACAGCAGTAGATAGCGTTGGCGGCTTAGAGCAGCTACAACTTATCAAACCAGAAACACCAATGGACTTCTCTATGGCCCTAGCAATGGTTGTCGGTTCGTTTGTAAGTGCGGGTACGTTGACTGCCGATTTCGTTCGCTTTGGTAAAAAGCCAGCAAGCGCAGTATTGATTACTATGGTCGCATTCTTTATCGGTAACTCACTGATGTTCATCTTTGGTGCTGCTGGCGCTGCCGCAACTGGCCAAGCTGACATTTCAGACGTCATGATCGCGCAGGGTCTACTTCTTCCAGCTATCATCGTGCTTGGCTTGAATATCTGGACGACCAATGAAAATGCACTTTATGCATCGGGTCTGGGTTTATCTAACATTACAGGCCGCTCAAGTACTACAATGTCTATCATTAACGGCATTATCGGTACGATTTTTGCGCTTTGGTTATACAACAACTTCGTAGGTTGGTTAACCTTTCTTTCGCTGGCAATCCCACCCATTGGTGGCGTAATCATCGCCGACTTCTTCGCGAATCGTAAACGTTACAAAGATTTTGCAAATGCAGAGTTCCAAACCGTTAACTGGGCTGGCATTATCGCGGTAGCAACAGGCGTAGCCGCTGGTCACTTCCTACCTGGCGTTGTTCCTTTAAACGCAGTATTAGGCGGTGCAATCAGTTACCTCGTGCTAAATCCTCTATTGAATAAAAAAGCTCTGAAATCTCAGGCCGCTTAAGGACACACTATGACAACCTTATTAATCAAGAACGCGAAACTTCAAGACCAAGAGGGCTTGAAACAAATCCTGATTGAAAATGGTCAATTTTCTCGCATTCTCGATAATGACGCACAAATTAACCATCAAGGTGACATCCTTGATGCTGAAGGTGGCATTGCAGTATCTCCTTTCTGTGAACCGCATATCCACCTAGATACTACTCAAACAGCTGGAGAACCTAACTGGAACATTTCTGGCACTCTGTTTGAAGGTATTGAGCGTTGGGCTGAGCGTAAAGAACTACTATCAATTGAAGACGTAAAGTCTCGTGCGAAGCAAACACTGAAATGGCAAATTGCTAATGGTGTTCAACACGTTCGTACTCACGTTGACGTGTCTGACCCTACCTTAGTTGCATTAAAAGCGATGGTTGAAGTTCGTGAAGAGATGAAGGAGTGGGTCGACATTCAGATCGTTGCATTCCCTCAAGAAGGCATTCTTTCATACCCTAATGGCAAAGAGTTACTTGAAGAAGCAGTGAAGATCGGAGCTGATGTGATTGGCGCTATCCCACACTTTGAATTCACTCGCGAATACGGTGTTGAATCGCTGCATTATGTATTTGAACTTGCACGTAAATACAACTGCTTGATCGACGTTCACTGTGATGAAATCGACGACGAGCAATCTCGTTTTGTTGAGACACTTGCAGCCCTTGCTCATAAATTTGAAATGGGCGAAAAGGTCACCGCTAGCCACACTACTGCGATGGGTTCGTACAACGGTGCTTATGCCTCTCGCCTATTCCGTCTATTGAAGATGTCTGGTATCAACTTTGTTGCGAACCCGTTAGTGAACATTCACTTACAGGGTCGCTTTGATGATTATCCAAAACGTCGTGGCGTGACACGAGTTAAAGAGATGCTAGCGGCAAACATCAATGTGTGTTTCGGCCACGATGATGTGTTTGACCCATGGTACCCACTAGGTACAGCGAACATGCTTCAGGTACTACATATGGGGCTGCATGTAACACAAGTGATGGGCTACGACCAAATCAACAACTCGCTTGATCTGATCAGTAATAACTCCGCTCGCACGCTGAACATCCAAGACAACTACGGTATTGAAGAAGGTAAGCCTGGTAGCCTACTGATTCTTCCTGCTGACAATGGCTTTGATGCAGTACGTCGCCAGGTACCAGTGCAGTACTCTGTGCGTCACGGTAAGGTGATTGCAGAGACTCAACCAGCTAGAACAAAAATTAACTTAGATCAGACTGAAGATATCAACTTTAAGCGTTAATATCGTCTATACTAATCATGGAAAGGAGGCTTAGGCTTCCTTTTCAGTTTGTCATGGCGCGTAATTTTATAAAACCATCAGCTGTTTTAGGTAGTTTTTGTTAACCAGCACAACATGACAAAAAAACTCGCTGATTTCTCAATCAATGAGTGTACAACAGGAAAGACTGTGTTAACATGCACTCGCTCTGTTAGCCGGAGTTATTTAAGTTAGATGAATAGTAAAAAATGACATGTAAAATCGTTACCCGTTTTTGTAAGTAGTTTTTCCTTATTTCTTAGCAATATTAAATAATTCAATTATCAGCGCATTGCAGTAATGCAATCAACAATTTAGAAAATTTATGAATAAGGGACAAATTATGTCTAACACAAATACTGGCACTGTAAAATGGTTTAACGAAGAGAAAGGTTTCGGTTTCATTTCTCAAGACAACGGCGGTGCTGACGTATTCGTACACTTCCGTGCAATCGCTTCTGAAGGCTTCAAAACTCTGAAAGAAGGCCAAAAGGTTTCTTTCGAAGTTGAAAACGGTCAAAAAGGCCTACAAGCAGCAAACGTTGTTGCTCAATAATTAGCTTTTAGCTAAAAAGAATTTTAAAGCGCTGATTTTTATCGGCGCTTTTTTGTATCTGTCGAAAAGTTTTCGACACTCCCTTTCCGTTGATAACTTCCTCTACCACACTCTTCAATCTCTAGCCCCCTATTTCAAACAACTACACTTTTACTCATCAATTTAGAGCGTCATTTTCTGAAATCATTGCTAAGCTTTAGTGTTGATATTTACATCGCTGATACAAAGTGAATAACCAAAAATATGTTTAAAGAACAACCCATTAGATCTTGCATATGAATACGCAATCGATATTCATAATAAAAATAAGTTATTTATCCAATCCTCATCCATTAATCATATAATTTTTAAAGCAAATACCTGCGAAATCCGCTAACCTTGTCGACAAGTGGCTTTAGTTATTTTGGTATCTGCAGTAAAAATAATGAACAAAGACGAATTTCAGAAATCCACCGCAAATCTAAAAAAAGCGGTGCCTCTTATGATGAAAAACAGGGTGTCTACTACACCTGCAAATTACGCACTTTGGTACACCTATGTCGATAACGCTATCCCACAGCTGACTCAAGACATGGACGGTGTTTTAGAACACTACGGTATTTGCCCTCCAGCCGTTGGTGAGCAGCTATATAACAATTATGTTGCGAGCAAATCCGAAACAAATATCAATGACCTTCGCGCTAATTTGGAACTGTTAGTTTCTGAAGTTTCGAATTCGATGAACGACACCCTGACCGACACCTCTGCATTTTCTGACATGATCGATAAAAGCTTTGAAGATTTAGCTCGTGTTGATAATGAAAGTTTATCGATCGATGAAGTCATGTCTTTGGTTCGTCAACTGGTTTCTGAATCACGTCACATTCGTCACTCCACTCAGTTTTTAAACTCTCAGCTAAACTCTGCAACGTCAGAAATCACCAAGCTTAAAAGCCAGCTGGTAGAAGTTCAGAAAGATGCACTCTTTGATAGTACTACGACACTCTATAACCGACGCTCTTTCGATCGAGATATGGAAACCTTGTGCGAAGCGCAGCAATCTTTGTGTTTGATTCTTCTCGATATCGACCATTTTAAAAACTTCAACGACACCTATGGCCACTTGTTTGGCGATATGGTTCTTAAAGGAATTGCTCGTAAGCTGAAGCTAAGTTGCCGAGAAGGTATCTCTGCTTATCGATTTGGCGGTGAGGAGTTCGCACTCATAGTGCCAAACAAGTCTTTGCGTATTGCCCGTCAGCTCGCAGATACCAATCGTCGATCTCTTGAAAAGCTGTCAATTAAAGATCGCCGCAGTGGTGAACAAGTCGGCAGCATCACCGCATCGTTTGGGGTTGCTGAACTTGAACCCGGCGAATCAGCACAATCGTTGATCGAACGTGCAGATAAACTGCTTTACGAAGCAAAATCACTTGGTCGCAATCGAGTCATGCCTCTTTAGCTTTATCACTGACACGACTTAACTAAAGGCAGTGAAGCATTCATCGACATACGTTTAAAAAGAACAACAAAAAGCCCCCAGGACTAACTAGTACGTTAATCTTGGCGGCTTTTGTTCAGCTATAAGTATTGACTTATTACTTACAGGGTTAAAACTCTACAGCGAGCTGAACCTACTTTGTGACACTAAAGCTGATAGCAGTAATTCAAGCAGTAATCTTCGCCACTCTTTGCTCTGAACTCTTTATCTTCGCTACATGCCTTTGGTTTACCTTTTGAATCACCTTGAATCAAGCTGATCCAGTGGCGCATAGCTGCGATAGTCTCTTCGCGCATTGTAGTCGTAGCTTCCATTGGTGATTGGCCGAATGTGGTGCATGATTCTAACTGAATATCATCAATCTCCACCAACTCGATGCAACCCGTCCCTTTATGGCAACCAAACATCACCTCTAAGTGGCTGCCACTGCCATCTCGGAATAAGATTGAGTCTGGGTCATTCTTCTCCCCCATGTACGCTACAAACTGTTTAGGGTGCTTTAGGCCACTATGCTGGCCATCTTTAAAGTAAGCCATGATATGACGGTAATCGACTACATAGCTGGTTACGTCTTGGTGTGAGCCATTCTCTAGTGGGAATAGTCGATCAAGCAACTGTTTTGCTTTAACTTGCTTCTCAGTTTGCTGGTTGGCACTGATTGTCTCCACGGCAAAGACAGCTTCAGCGATAAATGGCTTTGATTGTTTTTGGATTTCTGTTTTATCGAATGTCAGCATATTCATAGTCTTTCCCTCTTGACCAGTCCGGTGAAACTCACCGATTTCTACAGCGAAAATGTGTCCTAGAGCAATTATTCCAAACTAACGTTTAATTTATTTGTCATTTTGTGAATTGCTTAGTTTGTAGATTAGCGCTTTTTTACATACAATTTCACAACAAAAATTTTACAATGTGAATTTTACAAATATGGCCTTGTCAAAAAGTTTAGTTCGTCAGTCACATTTCCTAGGTACGAAAATACGTAACCTTCGAAAACGTAACCATTTAACGATGGAAGACCTGTCTGCGCGTTGTATTAGGATCAACCCAGAATACGCACCTTCCGTTTCTTACCTTTCAATGATTGAGCGTGGAAAGCGGGTCCCAAGCATCGATATGCTAGAAGTGATTGCCCAGGTCTTTCAGAAAAACCCAACGTGGTTCCTCGACGATGAATCGGAACAACAAGCCATTGCACCTGATAAAGGAAATCGGGGTGGAATAAGTGGCATGGCACTCGAACCGAGCTTCCTTTTTTCCAACGACATTCTTCAAATCGCGATTCCTGAGATGCTTTCGCAAACGGGAATCTCCGGTCGCCAGTTTGCGCATCTATTGATTCGGGCACACCAAGAGAGCAACCAGAACCACTTCCCTGACCTTGAGCGAGCTGCAGAAGAAGTTGGTCTAAAACGTCTTAACCTCAGCGTAGAAGACCTCATAGACATCGCTAGAAGCCTAGGAATCAACATCCGCTGGGTTACACGGACACCTCAAGACGTAGTCGACGAGCTAGGAATTAATGCCAAGCAACTGGTTACTTCATTTTTTGAGCCTCCCGGTACTATCTTCTTAAACGAAATTCTCAAGG
Organism: Vibrio sp. T20; assembly: GCF_007858795.1. NCBI lineage: Bacteria > Pseudomonadati > Pseudomonadota > Gammaproteobacteria > Vibrionales > Vibrionaceae > Vibrio > Vibrio sp. T20. Next base: position 67,632 of record NZ_VFEB01000254.1, on the reverse strand, counting down.
AATACCCAACTCGTCTAAAATACGACCTCTCGGTTTATATCGGCCATTGCATTCTGCACAGCAAAGAGGGGCTAAAAAGTGTGTTGTCGGTAGGTAACAACAATACATGGGACGACAACCAAGTTTCAGGCTCTTCTCAGCTGAACTCTCAAGACATTCTTCAAGCATGGCGTGACTTCGAATCTAGCTTCTTTGCCGGAGCACTGCTGTGTCCGAAAGTCCCATTTAGACAGTTACTCGACCGCACTGGTTACGAAATCGACGTTCACAAAAGAGCAGGGGTTTCCCCCTCTGTTGCAATGCGCCGAATGACAGTAGTATCGCCCTACCCTCACTGGCATTACTTTGATGCTTACGGGCCTGGGAAGCTCAAGGCGGTATACCGCGGGAACGGGATTCCACTGCCTTGGGGAAATATGAGAACGGTCGCTGATCCATGTCAACATTGGGCTGTGTTCCGTCGATTATCGGAGCCTCGAGCGGGAAGCTCGGCTCAAATCTCCATTTTAAATGTGGGAGACGAGCCAAGAATCTACTGCTGTGAATCCATCAATATGACGGATCCCGCGGGTAACAATCGTGTGTTGTGTGCTGGTATAGATCTCAACCCTGCGATTGATGCTCAAGGCGGTAATTCAAGAGACATAGCAGAGCAGCTAAAAGCATCATGTGTTAACAACGGTGGCTCTGTGGCAATCCCGCGCAACATCAAGAAAGATCTCACGACAATAGCCAAGATTCTAAATATAAATTGGATTGAACGTGGGATAGAGACAGAGGCAAGGCTTATCTGCTCCAGAGGTGGAGAATGCCCTCGCCAACCAAGCTGTTATTCGAAGTGTGGTGAGTAAAGAAGTAATAACAAAAAATAGAACCTAAAATTCAGGCAAAAAAAAACCAATCACAATAAGGGTGATTGGTCATATATTTTGTGTGAACAAAAAAGGTTCACTAACAACGTCAGTTGGCTAGGTGACCCTCGGCTTAAGAAGGGTCACCATTACTAATGCAGTATACGTGCCAACTTTTAAAACACGTATTTACTACGCATCTGGACACGTATTGTTCGTAAATGCTTATTTGTTTTGCAAACTGAAATTGCAAATTGCAAAATCCAACAAAAACGCTAGTGATTATGTTGTTATTAATAAATCCTTAAAGATTCATTTCCCTTTCCCAAAATGCCGTACTTCCCTTAGGTTCAATCACTTTAAACAGCAATAAACCTCTCCTGAGTTACAAATCAACGCCCATAAAAAAACGCGAACATTGAAATTCAATATTCGCGCTTATTTGAGTTAGATAGCAGAAAGTCCCGAATCAACGAGAACTCTCCTAAAAAGCACTCTCGTTATTGGACCTTTATGATCTATCTAAGAGACTCTACTTCTGAGGAGCTGGCTTAGAGCGGCTTCTAGACGGTGACGGTTTGTTGCCTGTCGGCTTATTTGACGACTTGCTCGGACCGTAGCTACCACCGTAACCAGACTTCTTAGGCTTACCTGCGTTGTTTGGCTTACCTGTACCGGTAGTTTTACCCGCACCGCTTGGCTTGCTCAGAGTGTTCTGAGAACCTGCGTTATTTGCAGCAGGTTTATTGCCCGCATTACCGCGTTTAAAGTTACTGCCGTTGTTTCTTACTGATTTATCTTCACCAGTCGCGGCTGAATTGTTTTCAGTAGGCTTCTTTCCAGACGTTGGATTACGTTTTGGCGCTGAGCCATTACCTGCTACATGACGCTTATTCTTACCTGCTGGCTTGTGTCCACGAGCGTTATCACCAGAGCGTTGACCATCAGCATGCTCACGTGGCTGTTTTGCTTTTTTCGGCTTCTTAGGCTTGATTGGACGTGTATCTAAACGAGATTCTGGTAGCTTGTTTACTGGCGAGAAGCCTTCAAGCTCACGACGCTCTAGTACTTGTTGAATAAGACGTTCAATACCGAACAACTCGCCCACTTCATCAGCACAAACCAGTGAAATCGCTTTACCTACTTCACCAGCGCGGCCAGTACGACCGATACGGTGTACATAGTCTTCTGATACATGTGGAAGATCGAAGTTAACTACTTGGGGCAGTTGTGGGATATCGATACCACGAGCAGCGATATCAGTTGCAACAAGTACTCGTACCTTACCCGTTTTAAAGTTCTCTAAGGCTTTAGTACGTGCACCTTGGCTCTTGTTACCATGAATAGGTGCAGCAGTGATGTCTTGTTCTTCAAGGAAGCGAGCAAGCTTATTCGCGCCGTGTTTCGTCTTGCTGAACACCAACACTTGTCGCCAATCGTTATCTTTGATTAGCTTCGCTAGCATTGCGCTCTTTTTCTTTTTGTCTACTGGGTAGATGCTTTGCTCAACGGTTTTTGCCGTCGAGTTAGCAGGGCTTACTGAAATCTCAACAGGATTGTTAACTAAGCCTTTCGCTAAGCTGCGAATATCATCAGAGAACGTCGCTGAGAACAGTAGGTTCTGACGTTTCTTAGGTAAGAAAGCCAAGATCTTACGGATGTCACGGATGAAACCCATGTCTAGCATGCGGTCAGCTTCATCTAGCACTAGGATTTCTAGTTGGTCAAAACGCACGGCATTTTGGTTATATAGGTCAAGTAGACGACCCGGTGTCGCCACCAACACATCACTACCTTTACGCAGTTTTTGCATCTGAGGGTTAATCTTCACACCACCAAACACAACCGTAGAGGTAAGCGGTAAGTTAATACCGTACTTCACTACGCTGCCATTTACTTGCGCAGCAAGCTCACGAGTTGGCGTTAACACCAGCGCACGTACTTGGTTCTGACGTACGCGAGGGCCTTTTGACAACATTTCAAGAATAGGTAGCGTGAAGCCTGCAGTTTTACCTGTACCTGTTTGAGCAGCGGCCATCACATCTTTGCCCGTTAGGACAGCTGGCACGGCTTTCTCTTGTATTGGTGATGGCTTATCGTAACCTTGTGCTTCAATAGCTTTAAGGATCGGTTCAGAAAGGCCAAGGGAGGTAAAACTCATAGATTATTTTCTCAGTTGAATAACATTTAGTATGAGCAACACGTTAAAAAATGCGTTGCTTCAGCTTTTGCTCATCAAATACATTGATACGGAGCAAAGCGCGGTATTCTGAGGCTTTTCCCCACATTCAGCAACTAAATTCTAATCGCAGCTCAAATTCAACCTAGATAACTTGACGCTTCTGTTCGTACATTTTTTCATCAGCCGCTTTCAAGAGCGCATCGACATCATTGTAGTTGTTATTATGAATAACCCAACCAACACTAATTCGAAGATAAATAGAGTGCGCCTCGTAAACAACTGGTGCCGCGCACATCGCCTTTCGTAGTTTAGTCACGATCGACGATACGTGTTGATCATCAATGATGCGTGGCAATAAAACTAAGAACTCATCACCGCCTATCCTTGCGACGATATCTGAAACTCGTAGTTCACTCCTAATTCGGTTTGCACACTCGATCAATACCTGATCGCCAGCTGCATGACCATAAGTGTCATTGATCGCTTTAAACCCATCGAGGTCGATATTTACAACGGCAAACGTTCTCGCTCGCTGTTTTTGAGTAGTTTTAAAGGCCTGCTTGAGGCTATACATAAAGTATCGACGATTCGGTAACATCGTTAGCTCATCATGCATTGAGCGGCTATCTGCAATACGGTACAGGCGATAAATCGTAAAGAAGGCAAACGCCAGCACTAGCATTATGGAATAACCCACTAGCCTTACCGCTTGGATTCGGTACCAAGGTTCATCCATCAATACATATTCGTTACCAGAAAGAGCAAGGTACCAACCACCATATGGGAAACTTACCTGTTCGGTGGCAAACGCATTATCGAACACATCCTGAGTACCATAAAAGACAGCGCCATCTTTACCTGAACTGTTTTTACCACGTATCGCAAGTTGATACTTGTTCTCGATCTTCCCGATTCCGACATCTTCAAACAGCTCGTCTAAGCCAATAGCAGCGCTAGATACACCCCAGTAATCTTGATTGAAAGGCGGATCTCGGAAGATCGGAGTACGTGTAATAAGGGCTTGCCCTCCTTGAAACAGCTCAAAGGGACCCGCAATAAACGTATTGCCAAGATTACGAGCTATCTCTACAGACTCCCATTGGTTTGGGTGATCGCGATAATTAATACCTAGAACCTGCTCATTACCTTCCAGAGGGTAAACAAAATTTAGAATGTCGTCTTTGGCGAGTGCGATAAGTCGAATATGGAAGCCATCTTGAATGATATTCTCAGCAATCTTGTCCCAGTTTTTCACTTCACCATCAGGGTTAATGGTCACTAAAGTCGAGAAATTATTGAGGATATACATATCCGACACGATCGCGACTTCAATCCGAGAACGAATAATGGATAGTTGCTTTTTTGCCTCTGAATACGATTCGTTTTTAAGAAAAATTAATTGCTTGGCGTGAAAAAACTCAATCGCGCCAACTATCGTAAGGAAAAAAAGAACAGATACTATTTTGGCAGACCACTGCTTGCTAGAACCACTTGGCATTTACGAACCTCTAACACTTTTGTTCTATATACTGCCTGATAACGGCTCATTTCTGGCTTATTGCTCCAGTATGCCGCTAAGTCATTAAAAATCTATACTAACGTCTACTATCTATCAAATATTGTGCCATTCATCACTTCAGGTCTGTTAACTATACTAATTACTTAATCAAAAAGGGTTAGTAAACCTTATAAAGCTTACATTGTATTGACTCAAACCTTACATTAAAGGATTCATCGATGTTATTTTACATAGACTATTAATCAGCTTGGTACCTCACGACATGAAGCTAAAAACGATTACACTGTGCACATTACTATCGGCCTCAATTACGGTCGCTGTTCACGCACAAGAGAACGCTCTGGCGACAAATGTATCGAGTATTCAATCCCAAGCCGATTCGCTCAATTCTCAAGAACAATCTTTCAAGCAATCTGCTGACCTCATTCGCGCTACCTACGAAAGCCAACTTTACACCCTGCCTGCATTCAAAGAGGGTCACTACGGACTGCGCATGTATCGCCAGACATTAGATGATAAGTATTCTGCTGCGGTATGGAGTGACATGGCACGAGTGGCAAGCAAGCTCAACACCCTGTCGAATGACGTTCAAACCATGGAACAAATCGTGCTCTACTCAGAAAAGCGCGTTGCATCTTATGTTGGCGATAGCGATGAACGCAGTGTTCGACGCTACAACATCACCAAGCACATGCCAGAATACCTTTACCTAGGCGTTGACCTTCTTGGTTCTATGGCTCGTGCCAATGAATACGGTTTAGAACACAAGAACGATGCCAAACTACGTGAAATCATTCGTCGCTATGACTTCTCACGATACGTTACCAATGAAGACATGGTGAAAGCGTGGGCAGCTCAATTAGCCAATCAAGTCTACTGGCTACGCCAGCTAGGTGAACAAGATGTGGTTGATGAGTTCGTCGACACCTTCAAAAAAGCGTACCCAGACGATAAAGACAAGAAGCTCTCTAGCCAACAATACGGCAATAAGATCTATGGTATGACACACGTGATCTTTGGTGATTCGGAATATTATCAACACCAAGTAAGCGAACAAGATCATCAATGGATCTACGATTACTTCAGAGAAAACATCGATACGATATTGCTTCGTGCGAAAGAAGATGTCATTGCCGAGGTTGGCTTAACTTTCCTGTTGGCAGGCCTTGAAGATGATCCAGTTGTAGAGAAGACTCGACTTGCTATCCAATCCTCGATTGATAAGAAGCGCGGTATGATCCCTTCAATCACCGGTGATTTTGACCTTGAATACGGAGAGCACCGTAACGTATTGGCAATCATGTTGCTTGACTGGCAACAAGTGAATGAAGCACCAACCTTCAAAGGGAACCCAAAGATATTTAAAACGATTCCTTACGGGCTCGTTGAGAATAAATAGAACACTTAAGCCAGACGACAAAAACCAAAAAGCCGCACACCTTTAAGGCGTGCGGCTTTTTAATACCTGAAAAATATCAATAGCGCGTACAAAGCATAAAGCTAAAACGCTCAGACAGCCTTGTTCATCACTATCGTGAAATCCCCTTCAGCATAGCCTTCTATCAGAGAGACATCGTCACACAGCGTTTTACAAAAGCGATAAACACCTTGAGGATGATAGCTCATCAAGGTATTGCGCGAAGGGTACTGGCTAGAGTCGAGAAGATTAAATATGACGGTTTGATTCGCTAGGTCAAACATCCGAGTAATCATATTCGTCAGGTAATCAGAATCTCGAGAAATGTAATTCAATGAGCCGCTAGCAATAACCACGTCATGGGTTTCAAGAGGCATCTTGCTCATATCACCCGCAATAAATTGGCAGCGAGCTTCTGTGTACTTTTGCTTGGCCTTTTTGAGGAAGCCTGCGTGTTGGTCAACACCGGTGTAAGATTGAATGCGGTAGATGCTGTCGAGCAGCTCGAACAATTCCCCATAGCCACACCCTAAGTCCAAAACACTCTTATTTTCGAAATCAGCCGAACGAGCAATCACTTCGAAGCGACACAACTGACTCTCTTCATTGGTCCAACCTAAAGACTTTGCCTTATCCCCTTTCCAACGCTTGGTTTGCTTTCGGTGATACCAATACACCTTAAAACGATCACGCCAATGCATTACATACTACTCAATCATATGATCAAATCAGCTAGACTTTAGAGTCGTTCGAAAACAGACCACCGATCTTGTATCCAATCGCATAACACACCACAGCGGCAGTCACAAACACCAGTGCCGAGAAGAAGTACGCGACCGATGCTGCTACTCCAGTACCCCACACGACGCTAAACACCAAACCGAGATAAGCCTCTTGTGGCCACTGATAGATAGGAAACTGAGATCCACCAGCAATAAAATAAACCATCGTAAACAAGCCAATGAAAGTAGCAATAAGACCGATGATAACGCGCATATTCATGGAAAAACCTTTGATTTATTGGACTTGGTTGCCTTTGTTCTGAATCACAACCTAGTGTTCTTAATCGCAACCCGATGATACACAAGTATATCGGATAAAAGAGGTTGCCTCTATTACTCTTCCGAGTGAGCGTTACCCACCGTATAACCAATGACGTAATGGCCAGACTTAACGATCAGGCACAAAAAAGCGGACACCCTTCTCACGTTGAATCCGCAAGAAAAGTGTCCGCTTTAACTGAATCTAGCTTAAAGCAGGATGAAGATACCCGCTAAACATGCGCTCATTAGGTTTGCTAGCGTACCAGCTGCTACTGCTTTCAAACCTAGGTTAGCAACTTCAGCACGACGCTCTGGCGCCATCACACCGATAGAACCCAGTTGAATCGCGATAGAGCCGATGTTAGCAAAACCACATAGAGCAAATGTCACAATCACTTGGCTGTGTTCAGATAGCAGTGCTTTGTTCTCAACGAAATCGATGAAAGCAACAAACTCGTTCATTACGATCTTCTGACCGATGTAAGAACCCGCCATCAATACTTCATCACTCGGGATACCAATCAGCCACGCTAGTGGTGAGAACAGGTAACCAAAGATAGCTTGCAGCGTAATACCCGCAAAACCGAACGTCTCACCTAGGCTTTCTAGGCCTGTGTTGACCATCGCAATCACACTCACGAATGCAATCAACATAGTACCAACAGCCACTGCGACTTTCATACCGTTCATCGCGCCGCTTGCCAATGCATCAATCACGTTGCTTTGGTCTGCTTTATCTAGTTCAATGTGGTCGTAGTCACTCGGTGTGCTGCGTTCAGGAACAATGATCTTCGCCATTAACAAGCTGCCCGGAGCTGCCATGAAGCTTGCGGCAATAAGGTATTTAAGTTCAACACCTAAACCAGCATAACCACCAAGTACACTACCGGCTACCGACGCCATACCACCTGCCATGACAGCAAACAGTTCAGAACGAGTCATAGACTTTAAAAAAGGACGAATAAGAAGAGGAGACTCACCCTGAGAAAGGAAGATATTACCTGTCGCAACCAGAGATTCAGCTTTACTTGTACCCAGCAGTTTTTGCACCGCTCCGCCCAGGATTTGAATCACTTTCTGCATGATACCTAAGTAATAAAGCGCAGAGATCAAAGCACTGAAGAAGATAATGATTGGAAGTACGCGAACCGCGAAAATGAAGCCTTCAGTAGCAAGGTCACCGAAAAGGAAAGCAATACCAGCATCTGCAAAACCAAGCAGGCTAGAAACGCCGTTACTCAGGCTTGTTAACGCCAACTGTCCCCATGGGAAATACAACACTAGAGCAGCAAAGCCAATCTGAAGTAATAGAGCACGAGAGACCGTTTTCCAGTTAATCGAAGAACGACTTTCAGATAGCAGGTACGCGCAAGCAATCAGTGCAATAACACCGACAAAACCAAATAGAATATTCATAATGTGTCCTAGTAATCCTTATAGAGTGAACATGAGCCAAGCAAATGACATCAAAGGAACAGGACAAAGAACCGCAAGCAAAACGCTACGCGATGAAGGAGCTAACAGAGTTAGCGACTGTAACAACGAGTTGTTCATGTAAAAAATCACCTTATACAAGCAGTGGAACGTAGCTGGTCCGGTCCGTGGGGTCATTCACATATCCATGTGACGGCTTGTATTGGCTAAGCACCGGCTTAAAACCGGAAGAGAAGTATAAACAGTTAAGTGAGACTTTCATCACATTTTTTAACGCAAACGATCGCGCGGTCAAGGATTAAACAAAATGTATTGTTTGTCGTCGTTTTCGAGCTTCAAAACTGTAGACAATTTGTAGGGAGTTGAATTTGTAATGTTAAGTCTTTAAGTGTGTGAGCGTAATCACTCGGTTAATTCTGTGTGATTCTTACTACTTTTCTGTGCTCTGCCTCATTTCCCGAGACTTCAAGATTCATCTTAAGTTTAGATGCGTATATACTTTGTATGATCTCACCAAGTAATTATCTATAAAATACCAATAGAGCTGATTAGATATAACAGCCATCGAGACTAAGAGAGGAAACACGTGAAGAAAATGGAAGCTCCGCACGATATGAGCAATGGAGCTAGATTCAAAACAAATAGACACGGCTATGTGACAGTAGTTGAATATTATAATACCTATACTGTTATTGTCGCGTTTGAAAACACCGGAAATATCCGTGCTATCAGTGCGGCGAAATTACGTACAGGCCAACTAACCGATCGCTCTGTCGCACCTGAATCAATTATGATTGGAGAAAAGGTTGAATCTGTTAAACACGGAATATTAACCATTACTCAAGTTGAATCTGAAAATATTGTTGTACTGACCAATGCAAATAATGAAGAAATTAGAATGTTATTGCCTGCAGTGCAGAAAATGAAAGATAAAACTGAAGAAGTCGACAGTGAAAGTATTGCCTCCCCAAAACCAACCTCACTTAGCCAGTTGACGAAAAGAAATAAAAAAACCAAAGACGTTAATAGCATGCTTAAGAAAATGCTTACTGACTACGGTCGATACGATTAATTCTCTATTTTCTACAATAAAGCCTCTATAGATTTATATTCTGATATAAAAACTAATTAAGCCTGCCTTTCTCAATAAAATACGTTGCATATTCGAGTGAAAAGTTAAATTTGATCAAAGTCTCACTCTGGATCTTTACTACAAATTAACGAGATCTCCATCACAATCTCATTTTAGCTTTGTGATGAAGATCTTATTGAAATCTGAATATTTCCATTACTATGCTCTCACACAATAAGAGAACGAAGTTTCTCAACCCCAAAAATCCAATTGAGACAAATATTATGAAAAAGATTCTTGTAGTTTGCGGTAACGGCCTTGGTACTTCTCTAATGATGGAAATGGCAGTGAAAGAAGTCGCTAAGAAAATTGGTTTTGAAGCAGAAGTTGATCACGAAGATCTATCATCTGCAGCATCAAGCAATGCGGATATTTGGGTTGCAGCAACAGATGTTGCCAACCAACTAAAAGATGCTGGTAAAGAGAACATCATCAGCCTGAAAAATATTTTTGACAAAGCATCAATTGAAGAACAACTAAAAACTTTCATGTAAGGTCAAAATTATGCAAAACTTTTTCGAGTTCATGCTCGGCTTATTAAAAGAGCCGGCAATCATGGTAGGTTTAATAGCTTTTATTGGCCTTGTTGCACAGAAAGCTGATATTTCTACCATTCTGAAAGGCACCATTAAAACCGTAATGGGTTTCCTAATTTTAGGTTTCGGTGCAGGTGCTCTTGTTGGCGCACTAAATAATTTCTCAGTTGTATTTACTGAAGCATTCGGCGTAAGTGGTGTTATTCCAAATAACGAAGCAATTGTTGCATTAGCACAAGAAGCATTCGGTTATGAAATGGCTCTAATTATGTTCTTCGCGTTCGTTGTGAATATTTTATTGGCTCGTATTACTCCTTTAAAATATATATTCTTAACGGGCCACCACACAATGTTCATGTCTATGCTAGTGGCAGTAATTCTATCTACAGCAAACATTGAAGGCACGGCACTCGTCGCAATCGGCTCGATCATTGTGGGTACATTGATGGTTGTGATGCCAGCTCTAGGTCAAAAGTACACAGAAAAGGTGATGGGTACTGATCAGCTGGCTATCGGTCACTTCTCTACCCTTTCTTACATCGTATCTGGCTTCATTGGTAGCAAGTTCGGTGACACATCGAAAACAACTGAAGACATCCAAGTTCCAAAAAGCTTGATGTTCCTACGTGATACACCAGTAGCCGTAGCAACAACGATGGCTATCTTCTTCATGCTTGCATCTATTATCGCAGGCGGCGAGTTTGTAGAAACAGTATCAAGTGGTCAAAACTGGGTTGTATTTACTTTCATGCAATCTCTTATCTTTGCCGGTGGTGTTTACATCGTACTGCAAGGTGTGAAGATGCTAATTGCTGAAATCGTTCCTGCATTTAAAGGTATCTCTGACAAGCTAGTACCGGGCGCGAAACCTGCTCTAGACTGCCCAATGGTATTCCCTGTAGCGCCAAACGCGGTACTTATCGGTTTCCTTTGTTCTTTCGCTGCTGGTCTACTAGCGATGGCTGTACAAGGTGCCCTTGGTTGGACAATTATTGTAGCTGGCGTAGTTCCACACTTCTTCGTAGGTGGTGCAGCAGGCGTTTACGGTAACGCGACAGGCGGTCTTCGCGGTGCAATTCTAGGTTCATTCACACAAGGTCTATGTATCTCTTTCCTACCAATGCTACTGCTTCCAGTACTAGGCGGCCTAGGTCTTGAAGCAACAACATTTGCGGACTTCGACTTCGGTGTGGTTGGTCTTATCCTAGGGTGGATTGTTTCATGAGCCTATTCGATTTAATTGGTAACCAAGGCGTTATCATCAACTCTGAAGAAAACCTAACAGTTGATGCCGCAATTGATGTGACCTGCTCAACTCTGCTAGCGAACAACAAAATTGAAGCAAGCTATGTTGAAGCTATCAAGCAAAAGCACAAGGACATCGGCGCGTACTATGTTCTAGCTCCAAAGATTGCAATGCCTCATGCTCGTCCTGAAGATGGTGTGAACGAAGCATCATTGCAAGTAACGGTATTCAAGAAGGGTGTTGATTTAGAGTCGGAAGACAACGGTGACGTTTACCTTTCAATTACTCTGGCGGCAATGGACTCAGATAGCCACATCCATACGATTATGGCGCTATCAGAGTTGTTCCAAAATGATGATGACATTGATGCCATTATCGCAGCGGAAACTGAGCAAGCGATCATCGAGATCTTAAAGCGCTACTAATCTAGCCCCAAAGATCCTGATAAGACCCCCAATTAAAAAAGCGATAGCCTCGGCTATCGCTTTTCTGTTTCTGGTATTAAGTCATTTTTCATCGAGCGTGATTTAGGGAATCACACATCTAAAAGACTCACTGGCACTAAAACGCGTACATTCTTTTATCGGTCGATAATTCAAAGCAGTACTGTGCGTGTTTTTCAAGACATTCAAACACTTCTCGATCTAACTTATAGTTTTCAACATGGTCTCTCAAAATAGCCATCGTCTGTTCTAACGTCATGCCCGCACGATAAGGGCGAGACTGAGTCAACGCTTGGAACACATCCACCACAGCAACAATTCGACTCGGTTGATCCAGCTCTTCCGCCGTTTTACCCATCGGGTAGCCTGAGCCATCTAACCTTTCATGATGATTAGATGCCCACTGGCAAACCTGAGGAGAACTGAATAGCTCCTGCAGAGCGAATCGCGTGTCCGTAGCGTGGCGTTTAATGCAGCAATATTCTTCTTCAGTAAGTAAATCCGGCTTATGCAGAATGTCGTTAGGGGTTTGCAGTTTACCGATATCATGAACCAAACCCGCTAAATAAAGTTTACGCTGAGTGGTGTATGAATAACCCATCTGCTTGGCGAGGTATTCAGAGAGCTGCCCTACCTTCAGCGAGTGCTTAAAGGTAAACGAACTCTTGGTATCAACAACATTGGCAATAAATTCAGCGAAGGCGACCGTCTCATCCAACGACATTTGCTGAGAGAAGAAAGGCACAGGTTCAAAGTTATCCCTCATATTTTCAATGTAAGGGATCTCCATCGAGAACCAGAAATCATCCAAATCGACCAATTCGCACATATGTTGCACAAGGTTGGATTCGAACATTTCATCCGCTTGTTCTGTTAAGAGTTCAATAATGCTGGCTTTGCCACCGGGTGTGAGGTTTCCATAACGATCTGAAGAAGTGATGCCATACAAGTAGTCGACCCTATCGGCAAGCATAACGATGGCTGCTAACTCTTTTTCTAACTCGCTAATATGAATAGCCTTTAACTCAACCCAAGGGGTGTGATGATAAAGCACTGGCTTAGCGAATATAGAAAGAACCGGGCACTCTTTTAGAATTTGGTAGCCCTTTTGACAATGGTGGTAACTCGAGTCAGGAATGAACCCTGAAACCAAACTACGTTGCTCATCAATTTGAGAGACACCACAGTCGTGAATTAATCCCAATGAGAACGCAAGTTGCGCTTGTTCTTCTTCCCATCCCACACTCAGAGCACATCGATACGCGATGTAACCCACCCTCTGTCCATGATTTTTGCTTTCGAAACCGACGTTATCAAGCGCCTTAGCAATACCAAATAGAGCCTTCCTTAGGTCTACGGTCACGTCCTGGCAATGTTGATTCATTAATTAAGCCTAGATTTTTTATAGTTTTTATATATTTAGGCCGCTAATACTAATGCATACTTAATGATTATATACACAACTATTGTAAGGTTTAATGAGTTTCGTGATAGATCTAACGTATCACGAAAATTCCGTGCTACAAATGGTTGCATATTAAAAATCATGCGACATTATATACTGCCGACTAAGATTCACTAAAATCAGTAGCCATAAGAAAAGGAAAGACATGTTTAAAACAGTTATTGATGACGAACTATCCATCGCATTGGTTGAAGAGAGTTTCGCTGTTCATTACGCAGAGATCTCACAAAGCCAGAATGAGTACCTAAGCCAATGGCTTGTGTGGCCGCCACATTGTAAAACTGAGCAAGATTTTAGGATCTTCATCCAACGCTCGCTGCACGATTATGCGGAAGGTAAAAGCATGACATGTGCGATTATCTATAAAGACAAGGTCATCGGTAACTGTAGTTTCAATACCATTGATCATGATAAGCAAAAGGTGACGATAGGTTATTGGTTATCTGAGACATACCAAGGAAAGGGGATTGTGACACGCGTTGTCCAGAAGCTGATTGATATTGCTTTCAATGAGTTAGATATGGAAAAGGTCGAGATATCAGCAGCAACGGGCAACCAGAGCAGTCGCAAGGTATGTGAGCGCTTACATTTCACGTTAGAAGGTATCATTACACGTAACGAGAACTTGAATGGTCGCATCGTTGACCACGCTATTTATGGCCTTCATCGCTGTAAGAAGTAACTAGCTTGAAAAAGCCACAGCATAAGTCCGTGGCTTTGTTACTTGACGAGCCTGAAGAGCTCTTAAAACTACAGCTTAAGCAACCTTTGGAATCACGATACTGAACTTGGCACCACCGTGGTTACTGTCGTCAATTTTGATATTCCAAGAAAGTTTTTTAGCCGCCGATAGAGCAATCGCGAGGCCTAATCCCAATCCACCTGTGGTCGACGTTCTGCTTGAATCTAGTCGAGAAAACGGAAGAAACACTTCATCACGGCGCTCATAAGGAATACCAGGCCCATTATCCTCAACAACCACTAACCAACTTTCTGAGTTCTCATCTAACGTCACCCACACTTGGTCTTGAGTGTAGTTGCCAGCATTCTTAAGAAGATTGTCGAACACTAAACGCGCCATTGAACAATCACATTTTATCGTACTGTCTTGTTGTATCTTTGATTCGAAGCTGACATTGTCCAACTCAGAATAACGGATCCGATCTAAACAATACTCAAGTAAACTCGCTCTGACTTTCACTAACTCAAAGAACGAGTTGTCCATTACATTCAACTTCGACAGCATGATAATTTCTGACGTTAGTTCGTTGATATCCTCAATGTAGTTATCAATATCATCGAATAGAACTTGATGATTATTTGGTGCTCCCCTTCTTAAAATATCGGTCGCCAATTGAATACGACTTAACGGGGTTCGTACTTCATGTGGGATAGCTTGAGCAAAGATATGACTCTGTTTCACTTTGCTCTCGATCTCTTCAGCCATGAAGTTAAAGCTACTGGCCAAATCAGAAACAGGATGGATATCATCCAAATCAGAGCGCGTACTAAGCTTTCCCTTACCAAACTGCTTCTGCTTTTCGACGAGCAGCTCTATTCTTTCTTGAAAACGCCTCACAGGTAAGTAAACACTTGCTCCAATCGCCACAATCACAGCCAATAACAGCCCTAGCAAAAAGTGCCGTTCTGAATCCTCATACCATTCAATATCAGGAGAGAAAAAATCCCCAACCTCACTGAATCCAAAACTAAATTCAGAGTTTGGCAACTGAAATACTGCCGAATAGAGGTTATCTTCACTTAAATATATTGGCACACCGTTTAAGGTCGTATATAACTCACATCGTTGGCAGGGAGTCTCTCCCGACCAATCTTTCAACAGGCGTAAATCGAAGATATAAAATTGTTGGTAGCCTGTTCTATCGAGTGTTTTATATAGCGAGTCTTCTTGGTTGTGTTGGCGAACATACTGTTCAGCAAAGTAGATTCCATCATTAAGGAAGGTTTCGATCTCGGTCCTTCGCATGTACCCTTCACCAAGGTTCACAAATAAAAATATCGTTGCCGACATCCCAGTCACAATCCCAAGGTATAAACGAGCAAACATCGAAACCGAGCGAAGTTTCGCAGTAATGAACTTACGCAACCAGCATGTACCCCTTGTTGCGAACCGTGCGGATCAACTGTTTGTCTTTGGCGTGAATACGTAGCTTTCGGCGCAAACCAGATACTCGCATATCAATCGAGCGGTCGTTAAAGGCATAATCAATGCCTCTAAATAACTGACAGCACTGGTCTCGAGTGACAACCTGAGAAATGTTATTAACAAGAAGATTTAAGATTTCAAACTCGGCCGAGGTGAGCTTGAGGTTTTGTCCATACAGAGTGGCACTTTGGGCTGCATTGTTGATCACGATATCGCACTGTTTTTCAGCGGTTACGTCCGGAGCAGGAACAGCTCGACGTAATAACGCTTCAATTCGTGCCAACAAGGCATGACCACGAATTGGTTTTGCAACGTAATCATCCGCTCCAAACTTGAACAAGCTAACCTCGCTCATTTCATCGGCAGAGGCGGTCAACACTAAGATCATTCCATTGTAAAACTCACGAGCTTGACGACAAATTTGCGCGCCGCTCATACCTGGAAGCATCAAGTCCAGAAGAACTAAATCAGGTTCAATACTTCGGATCGCTTCAAGTGCCAAATTCCCTTCATGAACAACGCTAACATTGTAACCTTCGGCTTCGAGGTAAAGCGTAGTTAACCGAGCTATCTCTTGATCATCTTCAACAATGAGCACTTTGGTTTTCGACATTCCTATCACCAGTATTTATTAAAAGCGAGGGCAGTATATATACTGGTCATAGATCATCAATGTTGTGATCAGAGCCCTGCATTTACCGTACGCAAAACATAGTAATCACTTTTGTACATACACGTTTACAGAACAGAGAATCAACAGACTTTGTGCTTTGGCGTATCAAGGTTTCACCAGTCAGAGCGCATTATTGGGTTGTTTTAATCGCCTATCACACGCTTACATTTGCTTTATTTTCTTACGCGCACTTACATTTGAGGTATTTACAAAACCCAATCAAATCAACCGTCCATACACCAATAGCATAACAGTTAATAACACTAAAAACCCACAATTTACCAGGTTAAATGGCCAGTAAACTAGACTTACAATTAAAAGAAATCGATTACTTTAAATCTCCCTCAGAGTTTTCCATTTTTCTGCGTGAGGTAGATCCTATTAAGCAATATCTTCTTAAAGTAACATTCAGCCAATTGATGCATCGCTTTAGTATTTAGTCATTATCACTTTCTCACAGGGTTCACTTTAAGATGAATAAACCGCTTTCACTGTTACTAACCACCACAGCTTTATTTTCAACATCGCTCTTGGCTAACACCAATAAACAAGAAATGGTGAAACAGATTCAAGCACAAGTTAACTCTTGGATAGACATTCAGGTCACGCCACAAACTAGCATCATTCAAAAGATGGTCTTCAACTGTGAGTTCTACAGTGTAACCCCTTATATCAAGTCGCCCGACGGGAGCGAGAGCAGTTCTGGTTCATACCGTTTTTACTCGCACAACGGTGTTTTAAGCTCGATGACAGAACCCTTCACCACTCAACCCCTTCCGGAGTTGACGATGTGCCTTAAACA
Source organism: Vibrio sp. T20 (assembly GCF_007858795.1). Classification (NCBI taxonomy): domain Bacteria; kingdom Pseudomonadati; phylum Pseudomonadota; class Gammaproteobacteria; order Vibrionales; family Vibrionaceae; genus Vibrio; species Vibrio sp. T20. Next base: position 50,722 of record NZ_VFEB01000254.1, on the reverse strand, counting down.
AGACTTCGTAGTCACCAACCAAGATGAAGCTCAGTTATTGTTTGAAGCTATTGAAACGGTCTACCCAAACCATTCAATGTTCGATGAGAACTTTCCTAAAGAGATCATCAATAAGCCAAATGGTTGGCACTTCATCGACGGTGAGATTTTTGATGATAAAAAAGGCTATGTCATTGAAAGCAACGCTGAAGGCAAAGTGACCAAAATCATCCGCTCACTGAATCTTTAACACGCTGTTTCTTCTGTACCATTTTGTTCTTGTTTAAAACAGCTTCTTAAAGGCTGTTAAAGGCCAGAATTCAATTTGACCAGCGACTGGCTGAACATATAAGTTCGCTGGGCGCGCTTCGACCAAAACATCAGTTCACCGAGTTCAATATGATGACCAGTTATCAACCCTTCGAGCATCTCAAGTGTCCTATTTGGATATATGACATTGATAATAAGAGAATAACTTGGGCAAATAGCAGCGCCCTCCCTCTTTGGGAGTCAGAATCTATGTTTGAGCTGACGTCGCGCGACTTTAGTATAGAGATGTCAAAGGCAATAGAAGCGACCTTGGAAGAATACCAAAGGCAATTTCTACGTAACGAAAGCATCAAGATTTGGTGGAACTTCACCCCAAACTACATCTCTAAGCGTGCATTGTGTCTATTTTCTGGAATCCCATTGCCCGATGGTCGGACAGGAATGTTGGTGCAAGTCATTGCTGAAGAAGGCAGCTTAAAGCACGACCTAACTTGCTCAGATGGCGTAAACCTTTCCCTTTTGTTTGATAGGACTGGAAACGTAGTGAGTGCTAACTCCGCATTTTATCAAAACTATGGTTCACCGTTTGGCACGCTATCCGACTTTGTTTCTAGCGAAGAGACCGCTGCACAGTGGTTGTTTGCCGCACGTAAAGGTCGTGAAATTCTAGAAGAAGTCAGCTGTCAAATAGATAACAAAACCCATCACTTTGACGTTCAAGGAAAGTGGCTATTTGATAAAAGCGAGCTGCTGTTAAACCTCACCTGTACAACCAAACAGAAAGAGAAGCTACTCAAAGCCAGATACAACGCAGAGCACGACTGTTTAACTGAGCTTTATAATCGTCGTGGAATAACTAATCTTCTAGAAACCAGCATTGCCTATCGCTCGCCCTTTGAGTTGATGTTTGTTGATCTTGACGGCTTCAAATTGGTCAATGACACTTATGGACACAGTGTCGGTGATCAACTACTCAAACAAGTTGGCGAGCGTCTTAAACAGTTGGTTGATGAAACGTGCATGATCGGTCGATTTGGGGGCGACGAATTCATTGTTATTGCTCATACCTGTCGAAATAAAAACATCCCTCTGCTTTGCACTCGTATTATTGATGCCTTGAACCGGAGTTTCCATATCAAAGGCATTGGTACCTTGTCTGTTGGTTGTAGCATCGGTACCGCACATTTCCCTGATAATGCCGTCGATCAAGAATCACTGCTTAAGCAAGCAGGTATGGCGATGCATATTGCTAAAGCCAATGGTCGAAATCGTTTCCAAACTTTTACTCCTTGCTTGGCACAAACTCTTCACCGTAAGGTAGAAATCCGCCATCGACTCACACGCGCACTAGAAAACGATGATCTCAATCTTCATTACCAACCGATCATGAACACCAACAGTGATAAGGTGAAGGGCTTCGAAGCGCTACTTCGATGGTCGGACAAAGAGCTGGGTAACATCGGGCCTGATGAGTTTATAACCTTAGCGGAAGAAACAGGTCAGATTGTACCGCTCGGGAAATGGGTTCTTAACTCGGCACTTAAACAGTTATCGATTTGGCAACGAGAGTTTGATAGCGAATTAATGATGAGCATCAATATCTCAAGCATTCAGATGCACGCGTCCTTTGCCGAGCAATTATCGGCAATGCTTGAGTTCTACAATATCCAGTCTCAAAGTGTTGCCCTTGAAATTACCGAGTCCTCAATGATCTTCAAGCACGGTGAAGTCAGACAAGCGTTAAACGATATCTCCAAGTTGGGGGTAGAGCTTCACCTTGATGACTTTGGTACAGGCTACTCGTCGCTCTCGATGTTGCATGATCTGCCAATTAGCACAGTCAAACTCGATAAAAGCTTTGTCCATGGTTCGCATAAAGGGAGCAAAGCAATTGTTCAAGCTACCCATGCTATTTGCGACAAATTGGGGCTTAAAGTGGTAGCTGAGGGTGTCGAAACAGAAGTGCAAAAAGCATTCTTAATCGATTGCGGATACCAGTATTTGCAGGGGTTTCTATTTAGCAAGCCCATCCCATCAAATGAAGTAGAAAGCCAATTTTTAACGGGTCGATTCATCGATATTTAAAATATTACTTATCAATAAGATCAAGTTTTAGAACACTCCGTAATCAGCAGAGTGGCGCAATATGAACGCTTACGTATGCTTACACAACACAAAACAATGAAAAAAACAACAACAAGCTGTTGTTTTTTATAACAATTAATTAGTGAGGTAATCCATAAACTATATAGCAGATATACCTACCTTCTGTAATGACTTTGGTATTTCGATTACCCTCAAGCGATCCCTTTATTAAATCACATAACCGGTAAATATGAGCAGACAAAGCGGCTTCACTCTCTTAGAACTTATCATCGCAGTATCGATTCTAGCGATCTTGTCTTCTACGGCTATGGTCAAGTTCTTAGAGGTTCAGGGGAGCGCCCGTGCGAGTAAAATACACGATGTGGCAGGTAACTTACGTACTGGTATCGATATGATTTACGCTAAGTCTACGATTGCAGGTGTCGAGGGTGAGTGCAACTATGTTGAGAAGACGGAAATTGAAACCTACTACGTCTGCCATGGCTATCCGATAGCCTATGTTGATTCACTAAGAAGACTGCTCAATATCGACAAAACAGAGCTCCATGTAATCAATAAAGAAGTGGTTCCTGACAGCAATGCTGAGAGAGTGGCCGCTATCTCTTTTGACGCAGATAACTACACCTATTCACCTGAAGGAAATTTTTGTCAGGTACTTTATCAACCAGAAAAAGAACCTCAGATCGTCGTACTTGATGGTGCATGTTAAATACTCACGATTGTACGCTTTCTATAGTTAACACAAAGCCACCGCAACAGATCTTTGAATGTCATGTGGTTACGCTAACATTTGCTCAAAAATAACACTACTTTGTTACTATTTTACGTCTTTAAGCACTGCCCAAGGTATAACACAAACTTAATTCTTTATAATTAGTCTGTAAATTTCTATGTGGGTGCATTTTTGATATAAATGTTAACAGTGTTTTCATTAAATACCTTTCATAAATAGATAGGTATAAATAGATTCCTTGCGCTATCTAACACCTCCCTCCTTAACTCTTCATTATAAAATTAACATATAAAAATAATAATAAAACACACGAAAAAATAAAATCATCGACTATATCATCTTGTCACATTATTTATACATCAAAAATTACATATAAATTAGATCATATTAACAATCACATAAATTGACATATTTTAATTTTATCCTGAAAATTTCTGATAAATCTTACACATCAATAAACTGAATGAATACCACCAAAAGCTACATTAGAAATCTCTAAACCTTGTAACTAAACCTACCACATAGGAGCTGTGGAATGGATAAATACCAAAACAAATGGATAAATCCCCCCTAGCCCTTGTAAATAATTGGCTTTCATTTATAAATTCAACTTTTGGGTGAACATCTCCATAACTTTTCATTCAAGACCAAATTCTGCGATTAATATCAACATCTTGAGAGAAAATGGTGACATTTTGGTTATATTATTTAGATCGAACTCTTGTGTTGAATGAAAATCCCAGCCATCACGCCAATATAATAACTATCGCTTAGGAGTTGAGCCATGCACTGTTCTTTCAATATAAATAACAATAATGAGAGCTTGCAACTGATCTACAATGAAGAAAAAATATATATAAAAAACGACAGCAATAAGATATCAGAGGAAAGTCTTAATAGTAAAGAGAGTTTTGTTTTCAAATATCTTATTGAACACTCATCAATATCTAACCCTCAATCTGCGAGAGACGTTGAAGAATCTTTTAAATTACATTTTGATGAAGAGTTCAGCTTATACGCATTAAAGAACATTATCGCTTCAATAAGAAAAAAGTATCGGAATTTATGTAAAAAAGCGAAGATCGATAATAACAGCGAACTTATCTCTAACCTTTATAAGGTGGGTTACTTCATCGATCTCGACAAAAGCTCTACAAACAGTATCGCACCAAAATACGACATCAACCGATTCAAGCCCAGTCAGATAGAGATGTTAAAACTGATGTTCAAGACTTATCATCGAGAACTGATTAAGGCTCTGATAGCCGTGCTCACCATCTCTTCATTTTGCCTCTTCGTTGTCTACTTTTTCCAAATCCTTTATACGACGAAGATTGCAGATGAATACAGCGAAAACACCAAACATATTGCGCAAGAAATCATGGACTACAGTTGCAATAACGAAGGGGCCGTACACTCGCTAAGGCACTCACTCAACCTTGATTCTGTCATTATGACGACGTCTCGCGGTTCATGTTATATATCCAAGACGCGCTCGAAAATAGTAGACCTTGATCAAGTTGATGACTTTTATGATAGTGCCGATTTTGCTTATTCACGTTTTGCAGATACCAAGCGCGACATTGACCTTACTGTGCGAATTTCTAAGCGCTCTATTGAAGCTCGATACAATAACTCATTATTGCCTCTGTTAGTCGATTCAGTCTCTATCCAGAAGAATGGTTATTACATTCTTAATCTAGGAGAAGAAAGCAAAGCTATCTATCAAGCATCACTGCCAACCGGCGCAACCATCACCTTCTACAGTGACGATATTGTTGCACTGTGGGCTGCACTTTCTCTGATTCTCGCCACTCTACTTTATCGCTCCTACATTCTTGGCTTCGTCATATACATGTTTCGTTGGAAAAACATCTCCTTCGAAGAAGAACCCATCATCAACACCGAAGATAACAGCGTTCTGTATTACGAGTTGCTATCGAGAGTTCGTAACGTTGGCGTTTTGAGCTTCATCAACACGATGAGACGCTCCAATTTACTTACCTTTCATACTATTTTGATCATCGAAACGGTAAGAAGAACTAAATTAAACAACAGCCATGAAATCTATGGTGTCAATGTATGCCCGAGTGCCTTGGTCGGCTCTAACTTTGCCAAATTAAAAGAGCATTTAGTCATGATGGAAGCGAATGAATTTGTCGTCGAGATTACCGAGTATTCAAACATTGGCTATGGATGTGAGGTTATCGATAACATTAAGGATGTCAAAAAGCTTGGTATCACCATCGCACTGGATGACTTTGGTACGGGCAATAACAACATCGAAATCATCAATGTTATATCTCCCACCTATTTAAAACTGGATCGCTGTTTTGTTAAGGATATCGAGTCAGGAGAGCACCATCAGGGTGTATTGCTTAATATTTCGGAAATTGGACGCTTATCAAACATCACGATGATTTATGAAGGTGTCGAGACACGTAGGCAACAATATATTTTGTGTCAGTTGGGCTACAACTTACATCAAGGTTATCTGTATAGCAGACCTCAAAGCACAACCGACGGGTAACTTAATAATAATATCAAACATCTATGGCTCAGCACCTGTTGGCCCTGCTGCGTCGAATGGATATGGCGTAGCTCTAATCTTAGATCGAACGCAGTCTTCAAGCTTCGCAGGAAAGTACGCGTCAACTAACCCTTGGGCAGAGAGCGGCTTATCAAAGTAATAACCTTGTAGTAAATCACAGTGGTATTGCTGTAACTTCGCCATCTGTTCTGGGGTTTCAACGCCTTCTGCGACCACTTTCATCTGGCACGATGCACCAATATCGATGATAGCTTTAACCAAGGTTTCACTGTGCTGACTGGAATTCAATTTTCCAATAAAAGAGCGGTCTATCTTTATCTCTGTGATCGGCAAGGTATTCAGGTAGTTCAGTGATGAAAATCCGGTACCAAAGTCATCGAGCGAGATGCCAAATCCATATTCTCTAAGCCTTCTCAGTACCGGCTCGACAATGTGCAGATCTTTGATGAGAATGTTTTCGGTCACCTCTAGCGTCACTCGGCAAGGAGCTATGCCCACCTCTTCGACGAGGCGAATGACCTTATCATCGAAACCAAGTTCGAAAACTTGCTTAGGTGACACGTTTACAGAAACTCCTACCGCCTCAGGTCCGTTTGGCATCAAGTTTAAGGTGTCTTCGCATGCTTTCCTTAGTACAAACTCTCCAATTTCATGAATCTTACCAAACCGCTCTGCCGCAGGAATGAAGTCCAACGGAGACACAAAACCAAGTAAGCCGTTGTTCCAACGACACAATGCCTCAACGCCTTTTAGCTGCTCAGTATGAGAATCCACTTGAGGTTGATATAGTACATTGAATTCGCCCCTCTCTAACGCAGTTCTAAGCTGCTCTTCCACCGAAAACTCGTACTTCACTTTTCGATTGATCACATCGTCATAGAAAATTGCTTCGCCTTTATTCAATTCTTTAGCCTTGTACAACACAATGTCGGCTTTGGTTAGCAGTTCTTCTACCTCAGTCCCGTCATAGGGATACATCGACACGCCAGCCGAACACTGGATAGAGACCGAAGTACCCTGAATATTAAATAGCGATTGGAATACATCTTGGATTTGTTGGACTTTCTGTTCCGCTTCCACAAGATCGTAAACTCCCGGCAGACAGAAGACAAACTCATCACCCCCAAAGCGTGAAACGATATCGTTAGTCCCTAAGATTTGTTCAAATCGCGAACCTATCTGTTTCAGCAGCTCATCTCCGCTTGCGTGGCCATATTGGTCATTGATGCGTTTAAAGTTATCTAAGTCAACAAAGACTAACGCCACCAGCTTGCCTTCAAGTTTCGAGTGAGCGATGGCTCGGTTCACTTGCACTTCAAGTTCAGAGCGATTAGGGAGAGCGGTCAAAGAATCGTGTCTTGCCATATGTTGCAAACGACGGCGGCAATTTTGGATTCGATTGAAGTCGTCGGAAATTCTCTGCTCCATTTGATCAAAGCGCAGCGATATTCGTCTGCTCACTAGAACGCTGATAAAAATACAGACCAAGGTAGCCAGCACACTCAAGATAAGAATTAGCCCAAATTCATTACGAGATTCCGAGAGTAGTTGGTCTTTTCTGTGTTCAATGGAAGCATTAACATTATTCAAGTACACGCCAGTACCCACTATCCACCCCCAATCACCTACCTTTTTGACGTAGCTACTTTTGGGACCGATAAAACCCTGTTTATCAACGGTGATGTAGTTAACAAACCCGCCAGACTCAGCTTGCGCTAAAACGTCTTGCTTGAAGTTATTTCCAAGGTCATCGTAAACATTAAGATCTTGCCCAATATGGATTTGGTGTGCGTGAAGTAAGCTGTCACCATTCTGTTCAAAAACGAACAAGTATCCATTATCACCGACCGTTATCTTCGACAATATATCGAGAATTCTTTGGTAACTGACTCGTTTAACATCATCGAGAGAAATACCAGTGCCGAAATACCAATCAAATGGTTCGAACCGACGAATGTAACTGAGTTTTTCGAAGTGCGTATTGCCGATGTGTGGCTTTTCAAAGTCTTGCCCATCAAAGCCGGGACGAGGCACAAAATAGCGGGAATAAGCACCATTATTCTGCTTAAGAAGCGCTATTTGTTGTTTGATGACCGCCACACCACGGCTATCAGTCGTTTCTAGTTGATTTGTATTTTCTAGCTCTGGATCGCGAGGGTGAACCAGCACTGTGCCCTGCATATCGTAGGCGTAAATGTAGTCTTTTTTGTCCGCGTAGCTCAGCTTTCTGATTTCATTAAAAATGAGCAATTTAAGCTCTTCTTCCGGCAGGTGTTGATTCGAGGAGTAGATATTCTGTGCAGCGGTATAGGCTCTATCCAGTCGACGTGTAATGCGCTTTTTTACCTCGATTTCAACAAGGCCCTGAGTGTGCTTTATCTGTTGCGATACTTGCAGTACTTGCGCCTCAATAGAGTCCTTTTGAGCAGAGATGTAGTCTGTTCTGATGAGGTCTACCAATGCCTTGACCTTCTGATCTACGCTGGTAAACATCGCCACATTCAAGACGATTGCAGAAAAGATGATGATGGTGATCGGCAAATATTTGGTAAACCAGACCAACTTTTTGTCATTAATATGCAACATATAAACACAACAGAGCAGAACGGGATTCCATATAATGTCATTATTTTACTGAACATCCAACCATAAAAAGTTAACATTCATCTAATTTATAGAAAAAGCTTGTTTATCTCGTAGAAAAGGATAGTGTTATACATATGTATATCACCATGCAGTTTTAATTATGACCGAATGGAAAGACGACCAGCCGATCTTTAGGCAACTTGCCGCAAAGATCAGTGACCAAATTCTTCAAGGTGTTTGGCTAGAGCTACAAGCATTGCCCTCTGTGCGTGCGGTTGCCGCCGATCTCAAGATCAACCACCTTACAGTCATGAAAAGCTACCAGTTACTGGTGGATGAAGGCCTGGTAGAAAAAAAACGCGGCCAAGGCATGTATGTGGCCGAAGGGGCACTTAAAAAATTGAAAGAGTCTGCGCACCAATCATTCATCAACACACAGATCCCAGCCATCGCTGAGACGCTAAGCATCATTGATATGAGTGTCGGAGAACTCGTGAAACAGCTAGAACAACATATAAAGGACAAGTCATGAGTACTTTACTTTCAGTGAAAAACGTAACCAAAACCTATTCAAACCAAGTGGGTGTTGAGAACATCAACTTTGAGTTAAAGCCGGGGCAAGTGCTTGGGCTGCTTGGACACAATGGCGCGGGTAAATCGACACTGATCAAATCACTGCTTGGTGGGCACAACTATCAAGGTGAGATTGAGGTGAATGGTTACCACCCTATCCACCAGCACGCAGAACTCATGCAGCACTTATCGTACATTTCAGATGTAAACGTGTTACCAGAGTGGATGACAGTGAAACAACTGCTTCGCTATACCCAAGGTGTACACCCAAGCTTCAATAAGCAAAAAGCCGAACAGACGTTAAGCAGCACTAACATTAAGCTCTCTTCAACGATTAAGCAGCTTTCTAAAGGGATGAAGGTACAACTTCACCTTGCGATCATCATTGCAACCGACACACAGGTGTTGATCTTAGATGAGCCAACGCTGGGTCTTGATCTACTCTACCGCGATACTTTTTATCGTCACCTACTAGAGTGGTTCCATGACGGCGAACGCGCGATGATCATTGCTAGCCATGAGGTTTCTGAGATCGAACATCTACTGACAGATGTACTTATTCTCAAACAAGGCCGCTGCGTGCTGCAGAAAAGTATGGAAGATATCGAAAGTGATTACTTCATTATCGAAGTTGCTAACAACCACTCTAGCGACATTCAAAAATTGAAGCCACTCACTTCACAACCAGGATTAGGAACGACTAAATGGTTATTGGAAGGTCAATACAAACCACAAGTTGAATCACTAGGTAACATCTACAACGTGGGTCTTGCCGACCTATTCCTTGCAACACAGACGGAGAAGGCATAATGCATCCAAGTTTTTACATGCTAGAAAAAGAGCTTATCGAGCACAAAATCAACACTCGATTGCCTCTGTTTGTCGGGTTGTGTGGCTTCTTGCTGTTCGTTAGCTTGTTCTTTAGTGGTCAGGCACAACACGAGTTTTTCTTCCAAATGGAAGTCAACGGCGACGTGAGCGACATCCACAGAGAGTTCGCACAAGATCTTAACTCAGTGATCTACTTTGGCGCAGGCTTGATTTCACTGCTGCTTTCGACGCTTTATATCCCTAAAACGCTGCGTAAAGAGCGCCAAGAAGGCAGCTCAATGTTTTGGAGAAGTATGCCAGTATCGAATGCCATGACTCACGGTGTGAAGCTAGGTTTCGGTTTAGTGGTGATTCCCGCTATCTGCGCTCTGTTGGTTCTGTTCGCTGATTCTCTGTTTTGGATTCTGAACATTTCAAGCGAACAACAATTAGCACTGATAGTCGAGCAACAATCGCTATTCTATGTGCTAACCAATTGGGTGGTTTTCTTTGGTCGAATGCTGCTGGTTGCGTTAGTTCTATTGCCATTAGCAACGGTTACTCTGGCGATTTCGCAACTGGTTAACTCTCCGCTGCTTGTTATTTTCATCTCAAGCTTTGCGATTAAGTGGTTGGCTATCGCGCTATTCGGATTCTATGGTATCAATGATTTCTTTTCTGTCATCGCATCGTTGCCGATGAAAGTGCTGACGACCAGCAATCCATTCAGTGCGCTTTCAGAAGTCTCTATTCTGTCGCTAAGTATTTACGTACTGCTCGGTATTGGTGGTTACCTACTGAGCCTTAAGTTAAACAGAACTGATGATGTGAGCTTGAAGACGCTGTTCCAACGCTAGAGTCACTTATTCTGAACCTGAGCCCTGAGCCCTGAGCCCTGAGCCCTGAGCGGCTAGCCTCATCAGATATCAAAATCTAAATCAAAGCTTCTGAGAAATCAGGAGCTTTTTTATTGGCTGCTGTTTATTGTTAGGCACTTTAAACCCTAACAACGGTTTTGGTGATAGAGGCAAAGGTACGGATTGGTGGTTGGTTTTGGTTTTGGTTTTGGTTTTGGTTTTGGTTTTGGTTCAGGATGCTGAATGAGGTAAAGATAAACTAGGAGGTATTAATGAGCTGACATTGAATTGCATTATTGTTAATGCCTGCCAGCTCTTTGGGGGATGATTTCTTTAGTCGCCGACCAGATGAAGGTCCTTGAGAGTGCTATTGAAATCGGTTTGTTGCGTTTACAGATCTTGTAATCAGTTCTGCTTATAAGCTTTTAATTCATCATTTTAACTTCAAGCTCTTTCGCTTTTCAGTTATCGATATAAAGCTTATTTCTTTGAAGCTTCTTTCGCTGTGTCTTTCCAGTATTGGATGCGAACGCGATGAAGCTGTGCTCTTCTCATTTTTTTCATAAGGGATATTTCCTTTTCTTTAACTGCTCTTCATGAGCTATTTTTATTGCCAACCATTCGAATCTAACGGTGTTTGATGCCCAGATCAATGATACAAATCACAAAATATATAGAGTTTTGAGTACCATTTACATCAAAGTATGACCTAGATATCAACTATGGCTCAATTCAATCCTATGAGCCTCTTTTCAAAATTAAGGTTAGTTCTCTCAGATGACAAATTCATTTCAGTATCAATACAGTTCAATGATACTAATTTAATAGACCGGACCAACGCGGATTTAGTTCCAACGTCTTATCTTTTATTGCTAATACCACCCCAAAGGTTACAGCGTAACTAAAACCAAGTTCAATGTGAACAAATAGTGACCACAACAGTCTATACGTCACAACATCAAAATGGGATTATGTTGTAACGGATAGAGCTTTTGATAGAAAAAAGCCGTAATGAATACAATTAAATGGACGTAATAATGAGTAAAGTAATTCTGCAAGGGCATATTCTGGTGCTAGACAACGATCTAGAAGCAGTGACACAAGCCTTAGTTGTGCACAAAGAACTGACACTGGAAGAACCTGGTTGTATCGTGTTTCGAGTCAGTCAAAGCACGCTTCAACCTAATCGCTTTGAAGTGTATGAAGAATTCACTAGCCGAGAAGCATTTGAATCCCACCAACAGCGAGTAAAAGCCTCTGAATGGGGTGAAATCTCCAAAAACGTGACCCGTCATTACCAAGTCTCCGACGTTCCGACATCATAATGATACATCCACTAGCCAACCGCATCGTCACATTGATCAAACAAGATCCCTTACGAATGCAGGTTTTAGACTGTGTCGCTCAGCTGGATTTACCGCAGTGCTATGTTGCTGCGGGCTTTGTGAGAAACCTCGCTTGGGATCACCTGCATGATTATGCCTCCCCGACTCCACTCAATGATATTGATGTGATCTACTTTGATCCCATTGATACCTCTTGCGAATCGACTCTTCGATACGAGGATCTGCTTAAACAACGCTTACCCGAACTGAATTGGCAAGTTCGTAATCAAGCCTGCATGCACATCAGAAATGGGGATAAGCCTTACCAAAGCTCATTAGAAGCAATGAGTTTTTGGCCAGAGAAAGAGACTGCAGTTGGTATCAAACAAAAGCTAGCCGGAGAAATTGAGTGTATTTCTGCTTTTGGCTTAGAAAGTTTGTTTGATTTGCAAATCACACCCAACCCAAAGCGTAGCCGAGAGATCTTTGATCAAAGAGTACAATCCAAGGATTGGCTGATCCAGTGGCCCAAGTTAACGATTAGTCACCGTTAACTAGCAGTCGAATTCAAACGCTAAAACCATTGACTAAAATCCCAATCAGATCGAACATGCCCCACTTGTTAGCTTATTAAGTAAGTTAGTAACTCATCAACCGCGCGTGGCGACTAGCAGCTACGCTCTCTCGTCATACTGAGTAACGACCATGAACCAACAATACATGCTGCAAGCACTCGAAGCTTCGCGCCAAGCCTTACCTGATTGCCAACCAAACCCGCCAGTAGGCTGCGTTTTGGTAAAGAACGATAAGGTGGTATCTGTTGGGTACACGCAAAAAGTCGGCGGAAACCACGCCGAGGTCGAAGCGCTCAATAGCTATGATGGAGCAATGGAAGGGGTTACCGCTTACGTAACTTTAGAGCCATGTTCATTTGTCGGCAGAACTCCCGCTTGCGCCAATACATTGGTTAAAGCCGGTGTGAAACACATAGTGGTGGCGATGCTAGACCCAGACCCTCGTAATAATGGTCGTGGTGTAGCAATACTGGAATCTCATGGTGTCAAAGTCGATGTGGGGCTATGCCAAGCACAAGCGAGTGCCTTTTTAACCCCATACCTTGGTAAGTCTTAGTGCTCAGTATCTGTGGAGTTTAGCTATTGCACTAGGATTATTGAGTACTCGTTACTCAACATCCAGTCAACCGAGACTAACCCACGTCTACTCGATAAAGTGGGTTAGCTGGCGTATCAACAAAGTATGCCCAGATATGATCATACACCGCATGTTGGTTAGGGAATGGCGCTAATGCTTTCGCTTCCTCTAAACTGCACCATCGATACTCAGTGTGTTCATGGTTTAATTCTACCGCTTGGTCTGGCGGGCAAAGCACAGCAAATATCGGGATAAGTTGAATAACATTGACGTTCGCCTCGTAGAACTGCTCCAAAAATTGAGCGTTATACAGTTCTTTCGCTTCGATTTTAGTTTCTTCTTCAAATTCACGTACGATTGCCTGCCAACCAGTTTCATCCGCTTCAATCGAGCCTGCAACATGGCACCAATAGCCGCCCTTTACGCGCTTCATTAATAGCATTTTCGTCTGTCCGTCGATCTCAGAAAGAGCGACACCAGCCACAATCGAAGTATTGAGTGGAATCATAACGTTACCTTTTTAGAACACGAAGCGAGCAAGCCTAGCACCCTTCCATCAGTAAGTAGTCCTTGATGATGGAAAACGAGATACTAATCATTAATTTGTATTCCTCCCCAAGCACTCCAACCTTATGCGGACAATCGAATTTACTGTATCAAACGACGGTGCGATTTCTTATTTGAGGCGCTTTTAGATAAAGAGTAGAATCGCCTACCTTATACTGTATTTAAGCTCTCAAAACACAGTAGACTCATAGCCATTTATCACCATCAAGTAAGACGACTATATGCACTCATCAAAACCAACGCACGACTCAGAAAACAGCCATACACCTGAGCATTGCTTCACTCGTTTTCAACAGTCGATCGAGTCATATTCGTTGCCTGAACGTTTCACCTTTCCGTTCTACTATGAACCGCACCCATTGTGTGAGATCGCCTCTCAACAGCTTCAACAATATCTAGACACACAAACCGATTGGCAGCATGACTTCGGGCTAGATTCTGACTCTGGTCGCGGCAAAATGTTTGGTGTGTTGTTAGTAAGAAGCCCAGAAGGTGATCTGGGTTACTTCTCTGCTTTCTCTGGGAAAATCGCCGACCAAAACCTGCTGCCCCATTTCGTGCCACCGGTATTTGATATGTTGAGCAGCGACAGCTTTTTCCATCAAGACACAGCTGACATGATGGCTGTGAATGCGAAATTTAAAGCGCTGCAAGTCAGCGCTGAATATCTCGAATTGTGTGAGCAGTTAGCACAGCAGAAAGCACAGGCAGAGCAAGAGATCGAAGCGCAACGTTTGTTGATTATTGAAGGCCGAAAAACACGTAAAGAACAACGTGAACAAGGTAAAGAAAATCTTGATGAGCAAGCTTTCGAACAACTAAATAACGAGCTAAACAAAGCCAGTGTTGCCGACAAGAATCAGCAGAAGTACCTTAAGCTCAACTGGGAACAAACTCTGAATGAGCTTCAGGGCAAAGTTGACGTGTTTACCACTCAATTAGCTGAACTCAAAGAGCAAAGAGCACATATATCTCATCAGCTTCAACACAAACTGTTTTCACAATACGCTTTCCAAAATGCGGAAGGCAATGTCGAAGACCTTAACCAGATCTTTGAAAATACGCCAAACAAGATTCCACCAGCAGGTTCTGGCGAATGTGCTGCGCCAAAGCTTCTGCAATATGCGTATCTGAATGGCTATACGCCACTGGCACTGGCGGAATTTTGGTGGGGCCGTTCTCCGAAATCGGAAATTCGCAAACACAAAAAATACTACGCTTCTTGTCAAAGCAAATGTGTACCAATCCTTGGCCACATGATGAAGGGCCTTGAAGTGGATCCAAACCCACTATTAGAGAACCCTGCTGAAGGCAAAGAGCTCGATATTCTGTTCCAAGATGAACACATTGTCGTGGTTCATAAGCCAGCTGGTTTTCTATCCGTACCGGGAAAAACCATCAAAGACTCGGCCTACACTCGCGTTCAAGAAATGCATCCTGATGTTGAAGGGCCATTCGTTATACACCGCTTAGACATGGCGACCTCTGGCATTCTGATATTTGCCCTTACTCGACGTGCGAACAAAAGCTTGCAGAAGCAGTTTATTACTCGTGAAGTCGAGAAGCGATACGTAGCTATGATTGAAGGTGTTCTGGCTGAAGATGAAGGTTATGTTCGATTACCGCTGCGTGGTGATTTGTACGATCGCCCTCGTCAGATTGTCTGTTTCGAACACGGAAAGCCTGCAGAAACTAAATGGGAAGTGATTGAACGCAATCAAGAAACCACCAAGGTTTACCTACACCCTAAAACAGGACGCACACACCAATTACGAGTTCACTGTTCACACGAAGAAGGGCTCCATATGCCAATCGTAGGTGATGGCCTATATGGCAACAAAGCTGACCGTCTTCACCTACATGCAGAACGACTTGCTCTACACCACCCAATTACTAAAGAGTGGATGGAATTCCAATTTGAAGCAGAGTTCTAAAGATTCTCATCAATAACGAGTCTTAATGAAAGGAGTCACACCATTTGTGGCTCCTCTTCTCCCATTTCCCCGCATTTCACGCCCTCGTTTTGCCTAACTCTTTCGGATATATCTCCACGCTTATTGCACTACATCAAGGTTCACTTCATTTTGAGGTGTAGGATGCCCCTCTTCACCTTTCCTTGAGGCCTTTGATATGTCATCAGCTGCTTTGAATCTGCATTCCAATACACAAACATCTTCTTTGGCTACTGCGCCAATACCAACACGAACACCAACAAACTTAAAGCCAATCACAACGAAAAAACCGGATCTGAATTCGGCAATGCTGAGTCTCATCGAAGAAGTTAAAAATGAACTCCCGCTCTATGAGTCAGAGACATTCATTTGTGGACCAAAAGGAAATTGCTCAGGTTGCTCTAAGAAATTGCTAGAGATGGTCGACACAGAATTGATGTACTGGGAGCACAGCATTTCAATGGGACAAGGACCAAACTTCGAAGAACTGCGTCGTTTTGGCAAGCTATGCAGCAGCGTAAGACGCGGCTTAGAAAGAAACGGCTTGGTAGAGAAACGCCCTAGAAGAAGGTGACTAGAGCCAAGTCGTTAATTTTGGTACTGAAACACGATCTAGGGCGTCCTCGATCGTGTTTGAGGTCTCGTCCTCACTGGCTTGAGCGCATATTGACTCCAATTACCTCAATTGGAGTTAAACCATGAAATGGATACATTTACTGTTCACACCCCTACTTTTCCTTTGCGCTTCATCAATCGCTTCCGATGTCGGATTCACCCAGATAACCTTAACAGACGACCCTATTCGCCCCCTCAACACTGCCATTTGGTATCCCACACAAGATGAATCAAACACGTCCTTGATTGGCGATAACCCAGCCTTTATAGGCACGAGAGTCATCAAAAATGCCAAGATCCAATCAGGTAAGTTTCCCGTTGTCCTCATATCGCATGGTTATCGTGGTAACTGGCGAAACCAGAATTGGTTGGCGACCGAACTTGCACATCTCGGATACATAGTCGCCTCAGTCAATCATCCGGGAACAGCATCTTTTGACCAATCCCCAAAGCAAGCAGCGAAATGGTGGGAAAGACCGCGAGATATCACACGAACTCTCGATTACCTGTTAAGCGAAGTGCTATGGAAGCAATCTGCTAACGCCAACAATATCACTGCAATCGGACATTCATTAGGAGGCTGGACAGTGATGCAATTGGCAGGAGCGAAAATCGATAGACCAACCTTTGAGGCCAATTGTCTCATATACCCTAACCCACGAACTTGTGGGCTTGCTGAAGAGCTAGGGCTAGACAAAGTCCAAGCTGAAGAACCAAACCAAAAAGACCTTTCAGATCCTCGAATTCAACGTGTAGTTAGCCTTGATCTGGGGCTTTCACGCAGCTTTTCAGTCGGCAGCCTAAATGAGATTAAAGTGCCAATCTTAATACTGGCGGCTGGGATTGATATTGGCGACTTACCTCAGGCATTAGAGTCTGGCTACATGGCAGAGCATATTCCTCTTAGTTCGAGACAATACAAAGTCTACGAAAACGCCACTCATTTCAGTTTCATTCAACCATGTAAATCAGGAGCCGAAGTAATACTTGAAGAGGAAGTACCGGGCGATGGCATTATTTGTAAAGACGGCTTAGGATCTTCACGCGGTGAGCTACATCAATTGATATTGAATGACATTATTGGCTTCCTGAATCGATAAACTTAGAAGTAAACAAACTCAATCTAACACTTATGGCGAGCTTCGAAACTCACTCGGAGTTTGCCCAGTAATCCTTGAAAACTCTCGATTGAAATTGGACTTGGTTTGAAAACCTGAATTGAGGAAGATATCGGTTATCGTGTCATCACTTTGCTTCAATAGAGTCTTGGCATACTCAATTCGATAAGCGTTGATCACCTTCGAAATGTTCTCATTATGAGTTTGGTTAACCGCTGACGATATCTTGCGAGCTGGGATGCCTAGCTTTCGTGCCAAGCGATTGAGAGACAGATCAGGATCCTTAAATAATTGATGCTCCCTCATTAATGCATCGAACTTAACCATGATCTGCGCGGTTTCTTCTGCTTGGTCTTCATCTAGGCTGCTCGCTAGTGTAGTCGATGTGTCGACTTCTTCTGGAGAGCGTTGTGACATGGAAGATAAATCCTGAACCTGCTTGGTTTTTTCTTCGTCAGGCGTGCTCATACTGACCACCATCACAGCGGACACAATGGCGGGAATAAGGACAAGGTAGCTTAGCGATAAAATCAGGTGGGTGTGCTGCGCATCCAACAGCAAGATATCGTAAAAGAGCACACCGTCGACTAAGGCGGAAAATAGTAGCATTACACCTGCAACTCTTTCAGCAGCCAGCACTTTCGATACATCGGTCAGCCGCACTTGTTCCGGCACTCGCAGCGACGACTTCAGCAGCAAACTACCATATCCGAGATAGAGCAAGATCAGCAATACATCAAGAGTTCCCGCCCAGAGATGCGCATAAAAAAGTGAGCCAACTAAAACAGCAATTGGGCCTAGCCAATGAAAATGTGTACTGGATTGACTTCGATGAGCTCCGGCAAAGCATAACCAAGCCGCCACTGGAACACTAGCACCGAGAATGGGTTGTAAGAAGCGAAACAACGCAATATCAAACGTCCATCGCAGGCCCACTACCGTCACCATCAACGCGCAGAGAATGATAAACCAAAATGGCTTTTGACTGGTTTGTGGGTAACGGCATCGAAGCAGCACACCTGTCATCAATAACAACAGCGCTGCGACAAATGGTAAAGGAATGGCAAGCATCAATAGTCCGTTTGAGTTCGAGAAAAGATCACTCCGCTTCAAGCACTTCATTAGCGAAGTGACTGAGCGAACCAGTGATACATATTGAATATCAATCTATGGTAAATCATTCCTCCGATAAAAATCTAGAGCGAAACCTTGATGGTGTTAAACCAATGATTTTCATAAAGACTTTTCGGAAGCTGTTAACGTCTTCATATCCAACTAAGTAACTGATTTGTTCTACAGGTTTGTGTGAGCTTTCCAGTAGCTCACACGCGCTTTGAACACGCACGTGTTGAATATAGTTAATCGGAGTCAAGGTCGTCGCTTTGGTAAATTGTCGGATAAAGGTTCTTCGCGTCATGAAGGCTTCCTCCGCCAATTGATCAAGCGTCAAAGGAAGGTGGTGATTCTTTTGAATAAAGCGCTGCACAGAGACAATCTTGTCATTCCCATGAGCGTAGTTAGGCACAAAACTTTGGTAGTAGCGCTGCTCTCTCAACCCCGTATCCAACACCAGATACTTACCCAAATTACGCGTATTGGTCGGCGTCGTGTATTTAGTCAGGATAAACAGAGCCAAATCCATCCACGACATCAAACCACCAGCAGTAATGATGTCATCGTCATCGATCAGGATTTTATCGATATCCACTTCGATTCCAGTATGTAGCTCCGAAAACAACTGTTGAGCTTGCCAGTGCGTTGTGACGGTTCGCCCTTCCAACAATCCTGTTTGAGCAAGAATGAACACGCCTGCGCACGCTGAGCACAATATTGAACCCTTTTGATGAGAGTCAATCAGGTAATCCGTTAGCCTATCATCACGGTCTAGGTAGTAACTGCCATCTAGGTTGGGCGGTAATAAAATGATATCGGCTTTAGACTCTTCACCTGAATTAGCCGATGAAACCGATAAGTCGCCATAAGGCTTAATCTCAACCTGAAACTGAACCGCTTTATTGCCAGAATCAAGGCTGTTCGCCATCTGAAGGAACTCTTTTACTCCAAACACAGCGCTCTGCAGAGACCCTGGGTAATCGATGATTTCGACCTTCACTGATTTTGTCACTATTGCCATATAGTCTGTCATTTTTGACGTGCGTTAAAAAACACAGGGTAGTCATAATATCCATACACCGCAACACACTAAATACAAAGGTATAG
This sequence comes from Vibrio sp. T20, assembly GCF_007858795.1. Classification (NCBI taxonomy): domain Bacteria; kingdom Pseudomonadati; phylum Pseudomonadota; class Gammaproteobacteria; order Vibrionales; family Vibrionaceae; genus Vibrio; species Vibrio sp. T20. The sequence goes on along the minus strand of NZ_VFEB01000254.1, from coordinate 31,308 downwards.
ACTATGAAGAACACAGCCCTACTACTTATCGACTTTCAAAATGACTATTTCCCTTCATACGAAGGTGCAAAATGGCCGCTATCTGAAACAGAAAAAGCAGCCGAAAAAGGTGCACAGTTATTATCAGCTTTCAGAGACAAGCAACTTCCTGTGGTTCATGTACATCATGAGTTTCCGACGAATGATGCTCCGTTCTTCTTGCCAGAATCAGACGGTGCTCAAATCCACAGCAGCGTGACTCCGCGAGAAGGTGAGCCAGTCATCGTAAAGCATCAAATAAATAGCTTTAGAGATACAGAACTGGACAAAGTATTGAAGGAACAAGGCGTTGAAAGGTTGATCATTGTTGGCGCGATGAGCCACATGTGTATTGACGCAGTGACCCGCGCAGCAACTGACTTGGGTTATGAATGCCACGTCGCCCATGATGCTTGCACAACCTTAGACATGGAGTTCAATGGCGTTAAGGTTCCAGCAGCGCATGTCCACGCCGCATTCATGGCTGCACTGAGCTTTGGTTATTGCAATGTCGCGACAGCAAACGAGCTTGAGAGCCTGCTTAAATAAAGCTCAAAATCAAAAGCCAGCTTCTGAACAATTCTTGTAGATACAAAAAAGGCGCCGATTACGGCGCCTTCTCATTAAAATCTATTTTTACTAAGCTTGAGCCACTTGGCGTGCTGGGTGTTTGATAAACACAGCAACAACAGCCACGATAGCAAGTGCAAAACAGTAGTACGAGTTAGAGACAATCTCTAGCGGCGATAAATTGAATACCGAACCTAGTAGCAATACCTGAGCACCGTATGGCAACACGCCTTGAATCACACAAGAGAAGATATCTAATAAGCTTGCAGAACGACGTGGCGACACATTGTTCTCTTCCGCTAATTGGCGAGCCACACTACCTGAAACAATAATCGCTACTGTGTTATTTGCCGTGCACATGTTAACCATAGACACCAAACCAGCAATACCCAACTCACTTGCGCGGCCGTTCGCTTGCTTAGAGTGTGAAGAGCCGAACGCACGAATCATGCTACTTACCAGGTTAGTCAAGAACGCTAGACCGCCTTGGCGACGCATCAGCTCACTCAAACCACCGATCAGCATCGATAGTAAGAAAATTTCCTGCATGTTTCCAAAGCCTGCATAGATGTCTTGCGCGTAATCCGTTAAACCGTAGTTCTCGACTGAACCTAAGCTAACGCCACCCGCCAATAAGATACCGATTGTTAGCACAACGAACACATTCATACCTGATACCGCAAGAATCAGGATAGTGATGTAAGGCAGTACTTTAAGCCACTCAATAGGACCCGTTTCAGGCACTTGAGTTGCAGTGCTGTTAAAAGCAAAGATAACAATCGCGATCAGTGCAGCAGGAAGTGCAATACGGATGTTCTCTTTAAACTTATCTCTCATCTCACAGCCTTGCGAGCGTGTTGCAGCAATCGTGGTATCAGAGATGATAGAAAGGTTGTCACCAAACATTGCGCCACTTAAAACAACACCCGCTGTCAGTGGAATGCTCATGCCAGCAGAATCCGCAATGCCCAGTGCAACAGGCGCTACCGCCGCGATGGTGCCCATCGAAGTACCCATTGCTGTTGCGATGAAAGCAGAAATTAGGAAGATACCCGGTAGTATCATGCTCGTCGGGATCGCCGACAAACCAAGGTTTACCGTCGCATCCACACCACCAGAAGCTTTAGCAACGGCTGCAAAAGCACCTGCCAATAGGTAGATCATACACATTGCGATAATGTCTTTGTGACCTACTCCACTCAAGAACTGTTCGATAGCACGGTTCAATTTATCTTTGCTCAACAACAGCGCCAACATCACAGCAGGTAAAGCCGCAATCGGAGCTGGAAGCTGATAGAAAGCAAAATCGACACCTTGCAACGACAGGTACGTACCTACGCCAATAAACAGCGCAAGGAACACAATCAGAGGGATAAGCGCCACTGCCGAAGGGGCAATGACCGCATTAGAGTTTTTTGAATTGGACATGGAACGACAACACTATAGAACAGGAAGGAGAGCAGACTAATGTCACACTTAGGACTTGTCAACGTCTAGACGTCTAAACGCCCAATATAATGCAAAGCAATATGAACCCTATTGAACATCAAATAATAGAAAAGGCTATTTACTCACCAGTAAATAGCCTTTCGAGAAGTAATCGCCTATGCGCAAGGCAGAGTTTTGAGAGCGGCTATCTTAATCAATAGAGCTTTTAAATAACCTAGCACTTTGGTGTGAAAGTCACTTGGTACTCTCCGATACCATCATAAGCAACGGTTGTTAGCTCGTCGAAGCCAAGCTCAACAACACCACAGTAAGATCCTGTAATGATCGCCTCGCCCGCTTCAAAACTGACTCCACGCTTGGTCATGGTATCGATCAACCAGTAAACGGGATTTTGAGCTAATGCGTTAGGGTGAGTACCAGAAAATGCCTGAACTTTTCCAGCTTGAGTTATAGCCACTTCGACCTTGGCAGCAGCAAACGCTTTATCTCTCTCTATTTCAGGACCAAGAAACAGACCTTGGTTTGCCAAGCAATCGGCTAAAACTTCGTAAAACTCTGCACCACTGTCATCAGCAAAGCGAGATTGAATTAACTCAAGTGCCATATGGCAAGAGCCAATGGCATCATTGATTTGTGCTTCGCTGTAACCATTTGAGTTCGCAGGCAAAGACTTAGCCAGTACAAAAGCGATTTCTGGTTCTACTCGGGCTACCTCTTTACCTGGCACTGAGCCTGTATCTGCGAACAGTTCACAAACTTCACCTTGCTGAACGTTGTCAGCGAAAATAGGCGCTACAATAAATTTGTTTTCTGCAAGAGGTAACAGACACTTCCAGCCCACCACTCTATCTGAGCGAATTTCAATCATGGATTCTTGAATGGCTAACGCATCATCTAAACTGGTTGGGCGATAATGTTCGATTAATCTTGGCGCTTTAATTCCCGCTGTGCGACGGCTTAATAACTCTTTAGCCGCCTGCTCAAATACACTTGTCATAATATACCGTTTAATTTAGAACGATTAGAAATAGGCTCGGGCAATGGCATCACTCATGCGATGGTTGCACCATAAAGTGTTCAAAGGCCTATTGTCACATGTCCCGCAAGTGAACACATACCGCTAAGTCAATATATTAAACGAAAAGCCAGTACCTGATGATCAGTTTGCTGGCTTTTTGAATATGTCATTGCCGGACAAGCGCTACGCGCCTTTCAGCGTCTTCTTAAGATTTTGCATGAAGTTTCTGAAGTGAGGCATGAAATCTACAAACAGAGGGTGCTTTCTATCTTGCATCATCAACGGTCCCAGCAAGCGAATACTTACACCTAGTCTCGTTGCGGATTGCTCATCTAAACCACTGTCCTGCTTGAGCTTATCTACAATCGCGAACATGTTTTCTCGATCTTCAATTTCAAACTGCATGGTTTGCAGTTCACGATCTTCCTTGATGTTCACTTCTTCGATAGTGATACGGTAGTGATTGTGTTTGCCTGTGATTGTTTGCATCGTCATTACTGTCTCCTAACTTGAATTCACGAACAACTAAGTTGATAATATCAACTATAAATACAATAGTTGATAGTGTCAACTATATTCTAAGGATCGTTTATGTCTGATAACACATCGTTAGAGTCTATCTTTCGTTTAGTACACTCTTTGAAACGTCAAATGAGTGAACAGATTGAGAGCTTGGATTCTGAGATCGCACCCATGAACATTCGTGTCATGAAGATCATTACTAAGAAATCTCCATGTACGGCTATCGATATCGCGCACTACTTAAACCGCGATAAAGCGCAGGTCACGAGATTAGTTAATGCATTGATCAATCAAGAGCTTGTGAAAAAGTCTCCAAATCCAGAAGACAAGCGCAGCCAGTTATTGATTCTGACCGATAAGGGTCAAGAGGTCATGAGTAAGGTTTCGGATCTAGACCGAGACATGTTGAAGAGAATGACCAAAGGCATGGCCGAAGATGAGTTAGAGCAATTCAGGAAAATTGCAAAGAAAATGGCGCAGAACTTAGAGAGCTGATCTTAAAAATAAAACGAAAAAACGCCACCGAATCGAATAATCGGTGGCGTTTTTTGTAGAATTTGGTTTTACCTACATATAAGCATGCCAAAATCGACTTTGAAAACGCTTTATCCTACTCGGTAAGCATTAATCAGCAGACCATACATTCTTGAAATCTGGCCAACCCCAGTTCGTGATGGCTACATTCTTCAGAATACCTTGGAAACGCACGGTTTGTAGGTGATGAAACATAGGCACTAACCAATAATCTGAGATCAGAGTAGACGCGATCGGTTCTAACTCTGCCAAGTAATTAGGCAGTTCAACGGATGCTTTATGACTATCCAAACGCTGCTTGAGCCAATCACTGTTCATCTCTCCTAAAGCAGAATGCAAAACAGGATCGTTCATCATCCAAGAGAACAGCGAAGACGGGGCATTGTCATCGAGATTCAAGTTACACAGCACCAAGTCCTCCTTTAACTCGCCACTCTGAGAGAGCTCCGCCAACTCTCGAAAACTGTAGGTGTTCACCTCAACTTCCACACCATATCGTTTGAGTATGTCGGATACGCAAACCGCACATCGATACAACGCATAATAGTCATAAACCGCAATACTCATCTTTTGTGGCAGTTGTGCATCTTTCGAAGGCGTTCGATACAATTTCTTCCAACTTGGCAGTATATTTTGAGCTAAAGAGACACTAAACAGACCCTTGTTATGTTCCAACTGAGACAAGATCGCTTGTGGGTTGGTCAGTTCTGAAAGGTATTTGCGCTGCTCATTATTTAGTGAACTGGCCGCTGAGTTCTGATTGAATAGGATAAACAGACACCCATCCTCGACTCGGCTACGAAGGCCGTCTGTATCTGCAGAAACAAGTTCCGCATCGCTTTTCCCTAACTGATGGAAGCAAGATGAATCTTCATAAGGCGATACCTGCATTTGGCTGCCATCGAAGCGAGCAGTGCCCGTCATTGATTCCTCAAACTGCCAGATGGTCACCTCATCGGTTAAAGAGCGGCAACCATAATAATGTTCAAATGCGGCGAGCTTGATTCGTTCATTGTTGGTCTCAACCACTTTAAATGGGCCGGTTCCAATAACAGCATGGGTCACAGAACTTAATGGAGACGGTTCACGGGTGACTTGCGCTGCGGGTTGAATCGAATATTTAACGCCAGCAAGTAAACCAGCAAAGCCGGTATCTGCCTTGGTGAGTTGGAAGCTGACCCTCAATGGTTGTTCACTGTAAACCGAAGCGACATGGGCGAGCTCTGTCTGATAGAAAGGTAAAGTTTGCAACGCAGAAAACATCGAAACTAATTGCTTAGCATCCACAAGCTGCCCGTCATGGAAAGTAAGTCCCGGGCGCAGATAGAAAGTCCAAACTAGCTTTTCAGCATCATATTGCCAATGATGTGCCAGCTCAGGCTTCAGCTCGCCTTTGCCATTGCAAGTCACTAAACAACTGAACACTTGCCTGATCAAAAATCGTTCACTACTGCGGTGAATATGATGCGGGAACAGATCTTCGAACTTACGTTTGTAGGTTAATTGGACGTGCAGTAACCCTTCGCGCATCGTCGCACCGGATGTTTCTTGGAGAAGAGAGCCAAACACTGAGCGGTCATTATCCAAAATAGAGAGTGCTTTTTCGTACTTGCCCTGCTCTATCAGCTTGCTGGCAACATGTTGCGTCAATTGTTGATTACTAAAGCGCAATGTCAGGTTAGAACGTTGATTCCTTCCGACTTTTGGCTCCCACACCACCCATTCAGCTTGATGCATCTTGCCGAGTAAGGTTCGTGCATGACGCAAACTGGTAAACAGCTTGTCTGCGACCTCAGTTAAAGTCACCGAGTGTGAGATGTGAGGCTCGAATAAATCCAGCCGAGTGTAGTAACGCATCATGTTTAGATCAGACAAATAATGAACCTTTTAGAAACAATCCTTCCTCATAAAGCCGATTATAAAACACATTTGTCTTTAAGTGACGATAAAAGACAAAAACAGGAACAATCATCTAAAAACTCATCTGTTTATTACTTCCTGTTAAATAACCATAATTAATGGGTCAGCAAGGAACTTTGAGTTCCTACCAAAGCCCAAGACAAGAGAAGTAATCATCATGAGAAAATACTATCTTAATAAGCTAAAAAGCACCTGTAGCAAGCTCGAAAGAGAAGCACTACGAACACTTATAGAGCTATGTAACTGGCGTTATTAGTACACTTTTAAGCACCGAGTTAACGCGAGTTGAGTACAACCTAATATGCTCCTACCCCCGATATGAGTTAGGTCTCAACTCGCTTTTCCATTCCAAATCCCCTCTCAACCCAGCTGTACCAATCGCTCACGAATTCGATAAATTTCTATTATCGACTCGACAAATTTAATTCGTTTTCTTAGTTAAACGAAAAGCCTTAAGGTTCGCCCCGAAGCAAGCAAAGAGCCTCAGAAAAACTGAAAGCTCAGCTAACAACTAATTTATTTGCAGTTACCAATCAGGTATTAACTAAGGAAACGCCATGCGTATCGCAATTCTTTCTCGCAACGAAAACCTATACTCTACTTCTCGCTTAAAAGCGGCTGGAGAGGCACGTGGTCACCAGGTCGATGTTATCGACACGCTGCACTGTGATATAGATATCGCGAGTAACAATCCGAAGATTCGCTACATGGGTGAAGAGCTACCTCAATACGATGCTGTTATTCCACGTATTGGCGCTTCCATTACCTTTTACGGAACTGCGGTTGTTCGCCAATTCGAAATGATGGGCACTTTTTGTATCAATGAGTCAGTAGCAATCAGTCGTTCTCGCGACAAACTGCGCTCACTACAACTGTTGTCTCGTAAAGGTATTGGCTTACCAAAAACAGGTTTCGCTAGCCGCCCAGACAAGATTCAAGACTTGATCAAAAACGTTGGTGGCGCACCACTGGTTATCAAGCTTCTTGAAGGTACTCAAGGTATCGGCGTGGTTTTAGCTGAAACAAATAAAGCAGCAGAAAGCGTTATCGAAGCATTCATGGGCCTAAAAGCGAACATCTTGGTTCAAGAGTTCATTGAAGAAGCAAATGGCGCAGATATCCGTTGTTTTGTTGTTGGTAACAAAGTAATCGCGGCAATGAAGCGTCAAGCTGGTGAGGGTGAATTCCGCTCTAACCTGCACCGTGGCGGTACAGCTCAACTGGTTAAACTAACCAAAGAAGAGCGCGCTACAGCAATCAATGCTGCGAAAATCATGGGTTTAAACCTATGTGGTGTTGATATTCTACAATCTAAGAATGGCCCTGTTGTAATGGAAGTTAACTCTTCTCCTGGCCTAGAAGGTATTGAGAAAGCGACTGGTAAAGATGTAGCAGACATGATTTTCGAATTCATCGAAAAAAATGCAAAACCAAACGCTAACCGTACTCGTGGCAAAGGCTGATTTAACGCCGTTAACTCATGATTGGAAATAACATGAACAATAAAATGATCATAGGGAATACTGAAGCACTTTGCTTACCAGAGTTAGGGATAACTGGACTACATACACGTGTTGATACAGGAGCTAAAACCTCTTCTCTACACGTAGACAATCTACTATGTGTAAAAACAGACGGTGAGAACTTCGTTGAATTCGATCTTCACCCAGACGTTTACCACCTAGAAGAGACAGTGCGCTGCAAGGCGAAACTGAAAACAAGCAAGAAAATCAAATCATCTAACGGCGAAGTTGAACACCGTTGTGTGATTGAAACCATGCTAAAAATCGGCGGTCAGGAATGGCCTATCGATATCACGCTAAGCAACCGTCAAGATATGACTTATATGATGTTGCTTGGTCGTCAAGGCATGAGTGACAAAGTGATTGTTGACCCAGCGGGTGAATTCCTGCTGACTCACTAATCCGAGTCATCGTAACCGCTCCACAGGTTATAACTAAAGCTAGTCACAACGATATAAGGCCAGTCTCATGACTGGCCTTATTGCGTTCTATTCTTTAATTTCTAGTTTCTGCTTTTTACTTTGGCTTATCTATTTCTTGGATTTACCATGAGACTGCAAACCAAAACGCCAAATCGATAACAGCAGTTTCTTAGCTTTGATTTTGGTTACCCGCCAATGCGTCACAGGTCTTCTTGGGGCGCTCATCAATAAGTGTTCAAAGGCTGTCTCACTAAAATCGACTTGTCCTCCATGCGCCACTAGCAAAGTATCCAGCTGCATGTCATAGATACGAGATACTGACTCTCGGTACTTGTTAGGGTGAAAGATAGGGAAAGGCGGAATCAGCTTCTTCTTAACCTCGACCATTAAATCAGCCACATAAGCAACGCTATGTGATGGGCAATAGACAGAAAGATCTCTGTCGGTATGACCCGGCGTTTCTAGAACCAACCAATCATCAAACCCCGGAATACTATCCCCATCCGACAGCTTATAGTCCGGTTTCAACTTTCTTGAATACCACAAGTTCGCTTTGGCTCTTCCTAAACGGTTCGCCATCCATCTTGCTAAGGCTAGATCAGTCAAGTGCATCAAAATACCATCAATGCCGTGATACCAATCTTTGTCTCGGTTTGCTGCCACCAAATAACAATTAGTCAGTTTTCTGAGTGCATGCGCAGCGCCTGCATGGTCTGGGTGCATATGCGTCACCACCACCGTGTGTAGATCAGAAAAATCACGCATAAGCTCAGTTTCAATGAAAGTCTTCAAATGCGGGATGTCGGCTCGACATGCACCATCGAGCAACAGTAATTTGTCAGGATACTCCACCAAGTACATATCTTGGATGTAGCCTTTAATGGTATGCAGCTGCAAACCCACTCCTTGCGATAAACCAACTGGTCAGACCTACACCATAGCAAACTTACAGCCAATTGTGATCATTTTGTTAAAAGTAACAATCTCAAACAAGATAGAGAGCTCCAATCAAGATTTCTATTGGTATCCACAACGTTACTAAAATCCAATTCAACTCAGAACAATGGAAGCACATTCCGAAAATACTCATCTATTTCATCCGGTAGTTTTCACCATTATCGAATGCCGCATTGCCGTAAACCTTGCTCTATAAACCTTACGATTCAAGCTGCCAACACCATTTATCGTGACGACAAAACATGTGATTTGTTGCCCTGAGTTATTAGGACTATATATGCGCCTCTAATTTATTGTCTGAGTGCTATACATGAACCAACTAATCGATGCTCTTTCTACCCAAGGTTACTTTGTTTGGGATGACTTCTTAACGCATGAAGAAGTGGTGGCATTGAGGGATTGCATTCCAGAGAACTGGAAAAAGGCTAGGATTGGCCGTAACGATGAAGTAACACGAGAGTCGACCATTCGTAGTGACAAAATTCAGTGGGTACGCCGCGACATGGGCGAGCCAGCTTCTCTGTTCCTAGACAAGATGGAACAAATTCGTTTAGCGGCAAACCAAGCGTTCTTTTTGGGTCTGTTCGAGTACGAAGCGCACTTTGCTAAATACGAAAAAGGTGATTTCTACCAAAAGCACTTAGACTGCTTCAAAGGCAATGAGAACCGCCGTCTGACTACCGTGTTCTACATGAATGACGAGTGGACAGAAGAAGACGCAGGTGAGCTTGTGGTTTACGATCTGAAAGACAACCATATCGCGACCATTCCACCAAAGTCAGGTCGTCTATTTGTGTTCTTGTCTGAACAGTTCCCACACGAGGTACTGCCGACAAACACAGAGCGATTCAGTATCGCAGGTTGGTTCCGTATTAACGGCGTGAAAGACAACCAACTCGATATCGCACACTAAATATTGGTCTTTAACACCGGAACTTTAAAACCTCTCGATTGAGAGGTTTTTCATTAATGTGGACAACGAAAACAGTGCCACTAGAGCACACCTTCAATTTGCAGAGTAACCTCTAGACAAATCAATATAACGATTAATCTAGCGTAAAAGAGAAAAGTGATATTTAATAACTATTTACGATGCGCATTCAAGAAGGATTAATTATGTCGTCTATCATCGTAGGTCATCGAGGTGTAGCAGGCACTCACCCAGAAAACACCAAAGCAAGCATTGAACAAGCCGCTAAACTCGGCTTGAAATGGATTGAAGTAGATATTCAACCGACTCAGGATGATCAACTTGTGGTTTGTCACGACCACACCCTTGAGCGCTGCAGCGATGGCAAGGGTCGTGTCGACGAGCATACTCTTGCAGAGCTGCGTCAGCTTGATTTTGGAAGTTGGAAATCTGAACAGTTCGCGGGAGAAAAAATACTAACGCTAGAAGAGTTACTTGCACTTGTTGAGCAACATGATCTCAGCGTCAACCTCGAAATCAAAGTCGACAGCCGACATCAAGCTCCTCATGTCGTTGATTTACTGCACGAAGAGTTGATTCGCTCAAATTTGGACACCGATAAAGTCTTACTATCGAGCTTCAGCCATCAAGTGGTTGCTGAAATGGCTCGCCACTTACCGAGATACCGCGTCGGTGTGATCACAGAGCAACTGACTCAAGCTGATCTTATGCTCATTAATGAGGTTAAAGCATTCAGTTGCCACATGAACTATGAGCATGTAAATCAGAGCGTTCTCAATACGCTCAGTGAAGCAAACATTCAAACATGGTGCTACACCGTCAACGATCCATCTCACTTCAAACTCATCTCAGAAGTCGATGCCGTATTCACTGATTTTCCGAATCAATTTAGCGCTATAAATTGAGCACGCGAATACTGCAAAAACAGCCTCGAGAGACTTTAAAATTAACTCTCGGGAAACCTTAAAATTAGGTAGCAAACACAAGTGAGTAGGAGTACATTCCGCTACTCACTTGGTTTCATTAGCTCGCTCTATTTAGACAGCTTCATTGGTTACTTAATTTATGGATCTCATTTTTAGTCCAATCTTCCCAATTTTGGGGGCAATCTTCATTTTCGCCGCTATTGTTCGTGGCTTCTCAGGTTTCGGTTTCACTTTAGTGGCATTGCCGTTGAGTGCGTTATTCGTGCCCGTTATCGAACTGGTTCCTGTTTTCATGCTTATCGACCTATTGGGCAATATCCAATTGCTACCGAAGGTTCGAAAACACGTCAATTGGCGCTGGGTTTCAAAGGTGTTTATCCCTTGTCTAGCCTTCACTCCGGTCGGCTTACTTCTGCTCAAGTCTGTTAGCCAAGATACAATAATTTTGATCATTAGTGCCTTCATTTTTGCGTCTGCACTTATGATCTACAAAGGGTTCCAGTACAAAAGTGAACCTAGATTTGCTCCCTATATTCTGGGCAGCCTTGCGGGTGTAATGAACGGCGCGGCTTCAATGTCAGGGCCTCCGATTGGCACGCATGCATTGGCAAGCCCAGTCGCACCCCACATTGCCAGAGCAGGCCTGATTGCGTTCTTTGTGTTGGCAGATTCCAGTGCGTTTGTATCGGCATCTATCGCGGGGTTAGTCGACCGTGATGTGGTCTGGCTTACTCTAGCACTCCTACCAAGTAGCATGTTTGGCGGCTATGTCGGTTCTAAACTGTTCGAGAGGTTTGGCGGAGCGAAGTTCAAACCAGTCACCATTGCCCTGCTCATCGTGATTGCGATATTCAGTGCAGGTCGAGTCTTGCTGTAACTGGCTCTAGCGGTGCTGTTCAGGAAAATTGGGTACCGATACCTACCATTCGATATGGATAGGGGTACCCATTTTTACAAGTTGGAGAAATTCATCCATATCTTGATTGGTTAATGCGATACAGCCATCCGTCCAATCAAAGCTTTGAATAAAACTAGGCGAACGACGCTCACCATTTTTGATACCGTGGATCTTGATGTTCCCCCCAGGATCAACATCATTTTGCTCTGCCCATTGCATATCTGAAGGTTGCGGATAGTTAATATGTACTGAGCGATAAAAGTCCGACTCTTCCATCACATAATCGAGCTGGTATGTCCCTTCCGGCGTTCGGTTGTCCCCTTCAAAGCGTTTATGCCCTTTCGGTTGTTTGCCTAGCGCAATACGAAACTCCTGAATCACCTTTTCGCCTTTAAGCAGATACATCCTACGTTTCGATTTATCGACTTTGACCAAGGTGACCACTTGCGACAACGAATCTACCTCAGAATCGATATCCGGTACGTTGTAAAACTGCCGAGAGGAACTTTGAGGCGAACGTTTAGATGAACCTTGAGATAGCTGAGCAACTTGTTCACCAGAATCACTTTTGAGAACATCATCCACAACAATCACATGTTTGGAGTTTGAGCTCACTGAAGAGGTTGAACTAGAGGAAGAAGTCGAGACACGTTGAGAGTGAGCAGATGTCGATTCAAATACGATAGTTTCGATAGCCGTCGCGTCAGATACGATCTTTTCAACGACAACCTTCTCAGCGTATACACTCGAAGTCACAAACAGTAAACACAGTGATAAAGGCAAAAACAGATGCACCGTTAGAGCTCCTCAAAACGCATGGACATGGTTCGTGACTGGGTTTCCATCCCCAACGACTCATAAAAACCCTGAGCTTGCTGATTAAACTCCATCACTTCCAATCGAAGTTCGATCGCGCCACTCGCTTGCGCCCATTGATTGAATGACTTCATTAATGCTCTACCGACACCTTGGCTCTGAGTCTGATCATTCACCACAATCGTATTAACTCTTGCCACCTTGTGAGACTGAATGAAACTGACACCTTTGTTCTGCGTTACTTTCCCCGCTAAAAAGCCGATCACCTGCTGATCATCAACAGCAACAAAGAAAGCACCAACCGGATCAAGCATTAAGCCTAACCAATACTCTTCACTATCGGCCCGGCTCTGTGAAACTGGTGCAAACACCATAGGCGCACCTAGATGATGTTGACGGTTTATCTGCTCAGAGAGCTCCAAGATCGAGCTAATATCAGTTACCTTGGCGGTCCGGATTTGCATATTATTACCTTATTTGAATTCCATAATACCTTAGCAAAAATGGCTTAGTTGTGCACCGTTACACTGATCAACCCAGACGCTCAGTGAAGGCTGATTATTAATATTAGGTACTAAATTTGGGGAAATTGTTCCGTAAATCTCGGGCACATTGCTAGGCGTTGAGTGCTACTATCTCTGCAGAATCAATACGCTAACAACTGGATACCACTATGATTAAGTTTGCTGTAATTGGAACCAATTGGATTACACAAAAGTTTGTTCAAGCTGCTCACGAATCTCAATCGATGCAACTTGCTGCGGTTTACTCTCGAAACCTAGACAGCGCGGTACAGTTCGCTCAAGAATTTGACGTTGAAACAACTTATGATTCACTCGACGCATTGGCAAATGACAAAACTGTTGAAGCCGTGTACATCGCTTCACCAAACTCGCTGCATTGCGAGCAATCTATCTTCATGATGGAAAACGGCAAGCATGTCATCTGTGAGAAGCCTGTCGCATCGAATATTGATGAAGCAACCCGAATGTTTGAGGTTGCTCAGCAAAACGGTGTAGTGTTGTTTGAGGCGTATAAATCTCAATTCCTACCGAACTTTAAGCAAGTTCAATTTGGGTTAGAAAAGATTGGCAAGGTACATAAGGCACACATCAATTACTGCCAATATTCATCGCGCTACCAAAAATACCTAAACGGTGAGAACCCAAACACCTTCAATCCTGCTTTTTCTAACGGCTCATTAGTCGATATTGGCTTCTACTGTGTTGCCGCGACAGTCGCGCTATTTGGCAAACCCAAAAATGCACAGGCTTCTGCAAAGCTACTTGATTCCGGTGTGGATGCGCATGGTTGTGCGATCTTCCAGTATCCTGAGTTTGACGTGACGCTTGCTCACTCCAAAGTCAGCGACTCTTACGCACCAAGCGAGATCCAAGGCGAGCAAGGAGCAATCATCATCGATCACATCGCTGAATGTACTGATGTTAAGATCCGCTACCGTGATGGCAGCATTGAAAACCTCACTCAAGCACAAAGCGAGAACTCAATGAGTTATGAGGCACAAGGCTTTGTAAGCTGCATTGAGGGTGATGAAGAAACTCAAGCTCACGCCCAACAACGCGCTTTAACTGTTGCCAAGTTAATTACAGAGATGCGTCAGCAAGTCGGTGTCGTTTATCCAGCCGATAAATAACATCACTGCTAGGGTAACCAGCTGATTTTTAATAAATACCGATTTATGCATAACTAAATTTAATCTTTACGACAAACAACCGGATTAGTCGATTGGGGTACCATCTGTTTAAATCCGCGTTCGATATCTATCGTATTAATTTAATTTATTGAAGGTGTGTAAAGTGTTTTCAGTTGATGATCGCGTTGTAGCAACAAAAGGTGTTGAGCTAGGTGAAATGGTAGTAATTGGCCTAAGTGCTGGTGGCGGCTACGTTCACGTTACAACAGTAGAAGGCGCAATAATGACGCTTACTTACCCTGCAAAAGACCTTAAAAAAGCATAGTCTAACCGCTCCGCTCTTTTAGTAGTCACTCTGCTAAAGGTAACAAAATTGAGGCCTTGGCTGATTTCACTCTTCTGCATTAGAGTGAACAGCCAGGGCCTTTTTTATACCTACAATCCCTTACCAGCCTCCCATTAGTTTACTCATTGCAGTAAAACTAGCTCCAACAGACAATTGAATGAATCAAAGACTATTTGCATCAAGTACTTGTTGTTAATGCCTACAGTTTATTGGTGCTTAACGTTTATTGAGACTTAGCGTCTATTGAAGCTTAGTATTTGCAAGACTTTCTGGTACATTAGCATCATCTTATGTTTGTAATTACCTGAACTAAAGGAAGCTATGAAGCTTTATATTTACGACCACTGCCCTTTCTGCGCACGAGTAGCCTACATCGCTCAATCTCTAGGCTTAAACATCGAACTTGTTTCTGTGGATTATGATGATGCCCAAACCCTTATCGATTTGATCGGCAAAAAGATGGTGCCTGTGTTACAAAAAGACGACGGTTCTATCATGGCAGAGAGCTTAGATATCATCGCGTACTTCTTGGATTTGAAATCAAGCGATGAGCAGCGTGTGCCATCAGAGCAAGTCACTCTGTTCCAAGCTCGCGCATTCCCGCTAACTCAACAGATTGGACGCCCACGCTGGTGTAACCTCGACTTGGCTGAATATCGCTCTCCAGGAGCCAAAGAAGCTTGGCGTGCCAGTAAAGAGACTGAAGGTTTTAACTTTCAAGAGCTCTTAGAAAAGACACCTCAGTTCGTTCAACTGATTAACCCATTACTGAAAGATGCCGAGCTCTTACTGGATCTAGAGAATGGTGAGTCATCACAGCCTCTTATCGACCAAGCAGTGTATTTCTCGATGCTTCGTGGCTTCTACGCAGAGGCGACAATAGAGTGGCCACATGACTTGAACCGCTGGATGGAGAACAAAAGCAAAGTGCTCGATATCAGCTTACTGCGTTAGTCGTCTCAGCTAAAGTGACATAGTAGCTTAGAGACTAAAGTACACGCTAGAAACAAGGCAGCCTCGATACAAACATGCATCAAGGCTGCTTTTTCCTTTCTGAAAGTGAGTGAAGTGAAGTCACCTCATATCATTGAGTAAATGCTGGATATTTCACTTCTTGTGCTGGTTTAAACACTCTAGCTCCTTCACGGTTTTCTCAGCTGACATTCTTCACTTTAAATTGACCAACAATGTTCTGAAGTTGTTCCGATAAGTTCACTAGTTCTTGGCTCGACTCTACCGTTTGTTCAGCACCCACAACGCTCTCTTTAGTAATACGGCTAACATTCACTACATTCTGATTAATCTGTTCTACCGTGACACTCTGCTCTTCTGAGGCACTGGCACTCTGCGTACTCATATCAGAGATACTATTAATGGAACGAGTAATAACATCAAAAGCTTGCCCTGATTTCTCAGCATTCTCTACACTCATCTTGGCAATATCACTGCTTTTCTGCATGCTGTTCACTACATCTTTCGTCCCAAGCTGTAAGCGCTCAATTAAGCCTTGTATCTCAGAGGTCGAATCTTGTGTTCGTTGAGCAAGACTTCGCACTTCATCAGCGACAACAGCAAAGCCTTTTCCTTGCTCTCCCGCTCTCGCAGCCTCAATAGCTGCATTTAATGCAAGCAAGTTAGTTTGAGCGGCAATATCTAATATCACATCAAGAATACCGCCAATATTGGTGGCTTCACGGGAAAGATCTTCAAGACGATCCATCGTGCTTTCGATCTCAGACTCCAAAGAATTAATGCTCATCGTTGTCTCTTGCACTACGGTCAAACCTTGCATCGCTTCCTCACTCGCTTCACTTGCTGATTGAGCAGTATCAACAGCATTTCTTGCGACTTCTTGAACGGATATAGACATCTGGTTCATCGCAACAGCAACTTGATCTGTCATCAACATTTGCTCATTTGCACCGCTATTCGTAGTCACCGTAATATTGGTGAGCTGAGTTGATGAACTACTCAATCGTTCACTTGCAACCATCATGTTGCCAATGATTGTTTTTAAGCTTTCTGCGGTTGCTTTCAACGCGTTGGTTAACTCTCCAATTTCATTCTTCGCACCTTTTTCAATATTTACGGTGAGATCCCCTTTCGCTAGTTGCTTAGCGACACCGATAACGTAGTTTATCTGTGAGGTGATATTTCGAGAGATCAAAGCACCGAAACCGAAACAGAATACGACTGAAGATACACCACCAACAACGAGTACCATCAGAGCTAAATCGGAGGCTGAGCTTGCTGCCTCTTTTCTTTCTACCATGAGTACTTGCTCGACGTTAATGATTTCAGCCACTTTATTACGCAAGCCATCCATATATTGCTTGCCCTGCTTTTTGGCAAGCTTAACGTAAAGTTCATCAATGGAACTAAATCGGTTGGATTCACGCACCAATGTAATCGCGCTCGATGCATAATCGTCAATCCATGATTGAATATCACGCGATAGTTGGCTATTCCCCATAGACGCTAGCTGCTTATCAACTTTCGATTTGCCTTGATGGTAAGGTTCTAAAAAAGCTTCTTCACGATTTAGCATAAATCCACGTAAACCTGTTTCCATGTTTACCATGTGATTAATAAGAGCCTCGCCATTTAGGTAACGCCCTGTAGCAATCTCAGCTCGCAGGTTATCCATTTTCTCTTTACCGACACCACTCGCGATCAATGCTTGGAGTTGGTTAACGTAAGCCTGTCCATCATGGATACTCTTACGTAAAACAATAACTTCTTGAGCATACTTCTGCCATTCCATAGCTGCTCGATTTACTTCATCAAATCGTTGTTGCTGAGCAGGGTTGTCACTAGTGAGCATTTTGACTGTCGATAAGCTCTCTTCAAAAGCCTGCTTACCTGCATGGTAAGGTTCTAGATACTCTTCCTGGCCACCGATCGCATAACCTCGCAAGCCTGTCTCTTGGTCGACCATCGAATTAACTAAGCGATTGGATTGATCAATCACCTGGTAGGTATGCGTAACCATTGCATCGGTGCTATTCAACGTTTTAATCGAATTCCACACGACGACGCACAGCGTAACTAAAATGCTTACCGTGATGACATTACCGAAAAGTAACCTACTGCGAATAGTAAGCTCTGATATATTCATAAACTGTTTTCCCTAACCTGTTGATGAACTGACGTATGTATTTGTAATAATTATCGGTTATTTAGTTAACCGTTCTCTAAACAATAGGTACACATCCGGTAAATAGGCAAAGAAATAAGCTATTTTTTCATAAGTATTTTAGAGGAAAGAGCTAACAATGAGAGAGGGGAAGGTTGGATGTAGCAGATATAAATAACAGAAAAAGCGACTTCACTGCTCCTTATAACAGACGCAATGAAATCACAATTTAGGTATCGTCGATAACACGCTAAAGCAACCGGCGTCTCAAGCCAGTTCGCTCTAAGATTCGCGTTGAAATCTCTTCAACCGATAACGATGAGGTATTGATGTACGGCACAGCCTCTCTGCGGAACATCGCCTCTACGGTTTGTAGCTCATACAAACATTGCGAATCACTCGCGTATTCACTGCCCGCTAAACGGTTCTCACGAATCTCAGTCAGCCTTTCTGCGTCAATCGTTAAACCAAACAACTTGTGTCGGTATATCTCAAACTCAGGCAACAGCTTCAAGCGCGCTAAATCATCATGGATGAATGGGTAGTTCGCTACACGTAGACCAAACTGCATCGCCATGTACAAGCTTGTTGGTGTCTTACCGCTTCGAGATACACCTAACAAGATGATGTCGGCTTCTTCCAGCCCTTTGAGCGTGATGCCATCATCATGAGCCAAGGTGTACTCAATCGCAGCAATACGGTCGAAATACTTCACTGAGTCCTTATTTACACTGCGTGAGCGCTGCAATTTGGGAACAGGAGCCATCTGAATGTCATCCTGTACTTTCTGCACGATGCTTTCCAACACGTCATAACAGTGAGCAGGCGCTTGAAGCAATTTCGCTTTGATGTCAGGTATCACAATCGAAAAGAACACCAATGGTTCGACTCCATTATCGCGATACGAAATTTCAATCTCTTTTAATAAATCAGAAAGTTTGTCCTCACTTTCCACAAACGGGAAGGTTTTTTCATTGGCTTTGAACGGGAATTGACCTAGAACAACATGCCCTAAAGTCTCACATGTTATGGCCGTTCCATCAGAAACATAGAATACATCACGACTTTGAATATCAATTTGCATTTTTTATTTAATGTTTAAAATTATTTTGAGTAGGATGGGAACCATAATATATATAACGAAACCCTGCTGACTATTACGTCCCCCACAGCTTTTAAAAATAATTTACATTTTTTTAAACTGATACGTAATCGTTTGCCTTTAAATCCCTACAATGCTTGCTATGTTTCTGGAGAAATAAATGCAAAATAATACCCTATGGTTCAATGGCCTATCCATGGAAGATGTCGACAAAGTCGGCGGTAAGAACGCCTCACTGGGCGAGATGGTTTCTAACCTATCCAATGCTGGTGTTTCTGTACCTAATGGTTTTGCTACCACTTCGTATGCGTTTAACGACTTTCTTGATTACAAAGGTCTAGATGAGCGCATCCACCAACTACTTGATGAACTTGATGTTGAAGACGTTGACGCACTGCGTAAGACAGGTGCAACGATTCGACAGTGGGTTCTAGACGCCCCCTTCCCAGAATCACTAGAGCAAGACATCCGTGATAACTACCGCGAGCTAATCGAAGACAACGAAGAATTGTCTGTAGCTGTGCGTTCATCTGCAACTGCAGAAGACCTTCCAGATGCTTCTTTCGCAGGCCAGCAAGAGACCTTCCTTAACGTGAAAGGCATCGACGCTGTACTAGAAGCAACCAAGCATGTTTATGCGTCGCTATTTAACGACCGCGCTATCTCTTACCGCGTACACCAAGGCTTTGACCACCGTGGCATTTCATTGTCTGCGGGTATTCAACGCATGGTTCGTTCAGACAAAGCCTCTTCAGGTGTGATGTTTACGCTTGATACTGAATCCGGCTTCGACCAAGTAGTGTTCATCACTTCTTCTTGGGGTCTAGGTGAAATGGTTGTACAGGGCGCAGTGAACCCAGATGAGTTCTACGTTCACAAGCCAATGCTAGAAGCGGGTCACTACCCTATCGTTAAGAAGACGTTTGGTTCTAAGTTGATCAAGATGATCTACTCAACCAACCAAGAGATCGGCAAGCAAGTTGATATTATCGACACCGATACTCAAGAGCGTAACGAGTTCTCGCTGAACGATGAAGAGATCAAAGAACTAGCAAAACAAGCGATGATCATCGAGAAGCACTACCAACGTCCGATGGACATTGAGTGGGCAAAAGATGGTATCGACGGCAAGCTATACATTGTTCAAGCTCGCCCAGAGACAGTATGTTCTCAAAGCGACCAAAACGTTATCGAACGTTACGAGTTAAACAACAAGGCCGATGTCTTGGTTGAAGGCCGTGCTATCGGTCAACGTATCGGCTCAGGCCCGGTTCGTTTGGTTGACTCACTAGACCAAATGTCACTGGTTCAGGAAGGCGACGTACTGGTAACAGACATGACAGACCCAGACTGGGAACCTGTTATGAAGAAAGCCTCTGCGATTGTTACTAACCGTGGCGGCCGTACTTGTCACGCAGCAATCATCGCTCGTGAGCTAGGCATTCCTGCAATCGTTGGCTGTGGTACAGCGACAAGTAACCTAAACGACGGTGACACCGTGACAGTGTCATGTTCTGAAGGTGAAACTGGCTACGTTTACCAAGGCGAGCTCGACTTCGAAATCAAACGTTCTGAAGTTGATGAGCTACCAATGCTGCCAACCAAAGTAATGATGAACGTGGGTAACCCAGATCGCGCCTTCGACTTCGCACAGATTCCAAACGAAGGTGTTGGCCTTGCTCGTTTAGAGTTCATCATCAACAAGATGATCGGTATTCACCCGAAAGCCCTATTAAACTTCGATGCACAAACTGACGAGCTAAAAGCGGAAATCAGCGAACGTATTCGTGGGTACAAAGATCCTATCGACTTCTACGTAAGCAAACTGACCGAAGGCATCGCGACTATCGCTTCTGCATTCTGGCCTAAACGTGTGATCGTACGTATGTCTGACTTTAAGTCGAACGAGTACAGCAACCTAGTCGGTGGCAAAACGTTTGAACCGCATGAAGAGAACCCAATGCTGGGCTTCCGTGGCGCATCTCGTTACATCTCACCAGTATTCGAAGACTGTTTCGAGCTAGAGACTCAAGCGATCAAACGTGTTCGCAACGAAATGGGTCTTAAGAACGTTGAAATCATGATCCCATTCGTTCGTACTCCAAGCGAAGCGGCATCAGTTATCGACATTCTGGCTAAGTTCGACCTTCGCCGCGGTGACCAAGGCCTGAAAGTCATCATGATGTGTGAGCTGCCATCCAATGCGATTTTGGCTGATGAGTTCTTGAAGTACTTCGATGGCTTCTCTATCGGTTCAAACGACATGACACAGCTGACACTTGGCCTAGATCGAGATTCAGGTGACGTTGCGCACTTATTCGACGAGCGTAATCCAGCAGTTAAAGCGATGCTGAAAATGGCAATCGATGCAGCAGCTAAAGCAGGTAAGTACGTAGGTATTTGTGGTCAAGGCCCATCTGACCACGACGACCTAGCTGAGTGGTTAATGGAGCAAGGCATCAGCTCTGTTTCGTTGAATCCAGATACGGTTATCGACACGTGGCTGAAGCTTGGTAACGTTGCGAACAAGTAACGCTTAGCGCCAACAAGTAAATACAACGAAAAGTAGACACTACAAAGCCAGTCATTGTGACTGGCTTTTTTATTTCCACCTACTCCAATAAAGCTCTGGCGTTATCACCCTGCTCATAGATATAGAGACTGACACGAGACAGTATGGTTATCTCTTCTAAGCTAACTTGGAGCGAGTTCTGCCCCCTTCCTAAGTTCGCTCTTAAGCGGTCGACTAGCTGCTGTACTGCCATCAAATCATCTCTCGCTTTAGGTACGCGAGTATTCATAAAGGTGAACCACTTTTCACTCATGTTACGGCTGATCTTAGCGAGCACTTCGGCATTGGTGATTGTAAATGCCTTATCAAGATTGCCTCCGTCTCGAAGGATGTCATAGATGATGTGACCGTTCTTCTTCGCCACCATCATGTTCTTAGTATTGAGCTGCAATTCACCAATATGCCCATTGGCCATTTTTAAGAAGAACTTAATGTCTTTGTAGCCGGCATCGGTTGCGCCACAGTTGAATTTAGCATTGTCACCTTGGCTGGTACCGTAGCGATCTTTCATCGCAGATTGGTGATGTTTCAACTCGACAAACTCTTTGGTCAAAATGATCATCGCTTTAGCAATGATCATATCTTCCATACTCTCAAACACGATCGTCATACGCGCTGCATCTTTGAGATCGCCAATATCGTAATGACGTTTTCGGTTAGTGATTTTATCCAGTGCACCATGGAAATCTTTGACACCTAGATAAGCTCCGGGAGGCTGTTTGAGTGTCCCGTTACACACCGAAGCCACCTTGACAGCAAACTCTCTGAGTGCCTCTTGCGCTTCAACTGTCTCCATAAACATCAGAAACAGCTGCTTTTTCTTGAGCGTGGCATTCGCGACTTGATTTCGAGAACCAAAATCTAGGTTGCCGTTCGCTAACTTCTGACTCGATGATTCATCCAGATAGTTATGGATCTTTTCCTTCTGGGTCATGATGTCGAGAATGACCTGATCTTGCTGCTTGTTAGCGGCATTCATGTAATCGAAGTTTTCGACCTTTTGTTTCAATGCTTGCAACTTCTGTTGATAATCTTTGACGTTAACCAAACGAAAGCCCTGAGACATGATGCCTTGTTGGTTTATCTTGGCGAGTACCTTCGCCTTGTTCTTTCTAACTTGTTCTTGGCTGATCTGCATTTCTTCTGTCGTCGGCATATCTTAGTTCCCTCTCCAATATGCAGTTGATTCTGTGCTGTCGTATTAGCAATCCTTTTTCCTATAACGATACTAGTTTATGGATTTGATAATTACATTAGCCAACAAGGGCAACCCTATAAAATAAATAAGGTTTGAGAGGTAGTTCCATAAAGTATCAGCACAAAATAGGCTAACTCTATCAGTCGCAGAGTTAAGTAATATACCGAGATCCGGTAACAATTATTGGTATCGAGCTGACCTTACGTTATCCTTTACGCAATTCTTCATTGAGAGGTTTGTCACCACAACAAGCCTAACTTCAAGACCGATAAGAGTGTTATGAATTCTACTACCGCAACTCCCACGCCTTCACTTGGCCGACAACTCTATACCATGACATGGCCAATGCTGTTCGGAGTGCTTTCCCTAATGAGCTTCCAACTTGTAGACAGTGCCTTTATTGGCCAATTGGGCGTACTGCCGCTTGCTGTTCAAGGTTTCACTCTGCCAATCCAGATGATCATCATCGGTATTCAAGTCGGGTTAGGCATTGCGACGACAGCAGTAATTGCTCGTGCAATTGGTGCTAACGAAATGCGCTACGCCAAGCAGCTAGGTGGATTGGTGGTTGCGATGGGCAGCGTGAGTGTCGCGCTTTTCTCCGTCATCATCTATCTATTACGTGGGCCAATTTTACAGTTGTTGGATGCGCCACCGACGGTACTACCGATCATTGATTCTTACTGGATCTATTGGCTAGTCAGTTCTTGGACAGGTGCACTGCTCTACTTTTACTACAGTGTATGTCGTGCCAACGGTAATACTATGCTGCCCGGTTCGATGATGATCGCAACCAGTATCATCAACCTAATATTGGACCCGGTTTTTATCTTTACTCTCGACATGGGCATCAATGGTGCGGCTATCGCGACCATTTTAGCTTTTGGTGCGGGCATCTTTATCGTGGCGCCCAAAGTAACCAAGAAACATTGGATGACGTTCGACTGGCACGATCTTGATATCGGCAAGAGTGTTCGCTCAATTGGCAACATCATGGGGCCTGCAATGGTAAGTCAATTGCTTCCACCTGTGTCCTCTATGTTGGCGACTAAACTGCTGGCAGGCTACGGTACGGCTGCCGTTGCAGCTTGGGCTCTGGGTTCTCGTTTTGAATTCTTCTCGATTGTTTCGGTGCTTGCCTTGACCATGTCGATGCCACCAATGGTTGGTCGCATGTTGGGAGAAAAGAACCTGACTGATATTCGCAGCTTGATCAAGATTGCCGCAACCTTTGTGCTTGGCTTTCAAGTCGTAATTGCGCTTGTTACGTGGGTATTCTCAAGTGGATTAGCAGGATTAATGACGAGCGATAGTGAAGTGACCACAATCCTCAACTATCACCTCATGATTGTCCCAATCAGCCTTGGTCCTTTGGGTATTTGCATGCTTATGGTGTCGGTTTCGAACGCCCTAGGTAAGTCTTATACCGCATTAACAATTTCAGCACTGCGTCTGTTCGCTTTCTTCTTGCCTTGCTTATGGATTGGCTCTCATCTGGCTGGAATTGAAGGCCTGTTCTGGGGTGCCATGATAGGTAATGTGTTTGCCGGAACGTGTGCATGGTTTATGTACCAACGCGCTTTAGGCAAAGTTGAGGCTAAGCTTGCCAGCTAACCCGCGAGCAAGCTTTTAGCTTCTATTTGTTAAATACAAAAAAAGCAGCCACTTAGGCTGCTTTTTTAGTTATCCAAGTTCTGATTTACGGTCCTTCCGCTGACTATCCTTTTTTAATACAGTCTTTTCGATTAAGCCTTCATTCCAACCAAAAAAGAATGCGACCGGTCATCATTTCAATCTCAGAATTACTGGCTAGATTTACGCACATAAGAAACATCCATCGAGCCGATTTTGTGCCCCTTTAGAATTTGTTCTAGATCATTAAAGTGTTCAAAAATGCAATCTTTGATTTTAAATATTTAAACTTTGATGGAGTTTAAGAAATTAAACCATATTGAGGATAGTTTGGTGATCCTGTTCAAATTTCACTCTTAATTTCAGTTGAATTTCCATTATTTGTTGACGTTTGAGACGCTTTTTACCAGTTTACAGAAGTTTACTGCACCTTGCTCAAATACCACTAAAGGAGTACGTTTCAGTCATCAAGTTCAAAAATGTAAACCGAAACTATGAATGTAAAGCAAGTTAAATTCACCGATGAAGACAGAGAATGTTTAAACAATTACTTCCGTTTAGCAGACACGCTCGCTGATTTGATTGGCCCCTACTGTGAAGTAGTCATTCATTCATTTGAAAGCTTAGAAAACTCGGTCGTGAAAATCGTCAACGGTCATCATACCGGTCGTGAGATCGGCTCTCCTATTACAGACTTAGGTTTACGTATGTGGAGTAAATTCGAGAAAACCGGCGAAGTTTCTCCAAAAAGCTACTTCACCAATGCAGCAGACGGATCCCTACTGAAATCGACTACCTGCGTACTGGCTGGTCCACAACAAAAGCCGATCGGCATGTTGTGTATCAACATGAACTTATCTTTCCCATTTCCAGAAATCGTCAAAACGCTGATGCCGCAGTGCAATGTGCCGCAAGCCATTGTCAGCGAGACATTCAGCAACAATGCAAACGACGTAATTCAACAAGCACTGAGTTCAGCCATTAACGAGGTTGACCAAGACGAGTCGGTTTCTTCCAAAGGTCGCAATAAAGCCATCATTCGTTGTTTATTTGATAACGGAGTATTTGAGCTAAAAGAGACGACTACACAAGTATCAGAGCAACTTGGGATCAGCCGACAGGCGGTTTACAAGTTTATCCGTGAATTTAAATCAGAATAAAACCAATAATTTAGGAGTTATATCGTGAAACAGATCATTGCCACTGAACAAGCACCTGCAGCTATCGGCCCTTACTCACAAGGTACGTCTTACGGCGACATGGTTTATACATCAGGTCAATTACCTCTCGTTCCAGAAACGATGCAGTTTGTTGAGGGCGGCATCAAAGAGCAGGCTCGTCAATCGCTAGAAAACTTAAAAGCGGTATTAGAAGCGAGTAATGCGGGACTGGACACAGTGCTTAAGACAACCTGCTTCCTATCAGACATGGAGAACTTCGTTGCCTTTAACGAAGTGTACACAGAGGTGTTTGGTACAGAAAACGCACCTGCTCGCTCTTGTGTTGAAGCAGCACGACTACCAAAAGACGCACTGGTTGAAGTTGAAGCCATCGCATACAAAAAATAACCGACTTAGGTATTAATGGGTATCATAGGAGATTCTCATGAGCGTTTCATTTATCGCATTAAGCGTACTGTTCTTTGGGTTCTACGCACTGCTGTCGAACTTCAAAAAGCAAAAGAAAAGTTTTAACTTCCGCGTACTGAGTGCGCTTGCTGCTGGCTTACTGTTCGGTGGCGCAATTCAACTTGTTTTCGGTGTCGGCAACGTTGCGACATCTGGCTTTGCTGAACTGATTTCGGTGTTCGGTAAAGGCTACATCAAACTTCTACAAATGATCGTTATCCCGCTAGTATTTGTGGCGATGATCTCTTCGATCATGAACGTTGAAGGCGGCGGCGCGCTATCTCGAATCGCACCAAAAATCATCGGTATTCTACTTTTCACTTGTGCAATCTCAGCAGCCGTTGGTATCGCAAGTATTTACCTATTTGGTATCGATGCGAACGCACTAGTAAGCACAATCGGCACAAACAGTGCGATTGAAGCTCGCGGCGATTCACTGGTAGCAACACAAGATGCAATGGCGAGTAGTGGTCTGTCTGGTATGGCTCTGTCTATCATTCCAACCAACATCTTTGACATGCTAACGGGTTCTCAACGTACTTCTACGCTATCAACTGTATTGTTCGGCATGTTCCTTGGCTACTGTATCCTTCAAGTGAAAAACCGTAAGCCAGAGAAAGTGCAAAACTTCGTTGATTTCATCAACTCTGCAAAAGAAGTAGTGCTTTCAATGGTGCGTGAAATTCTGAAGCTAACGCCTTACGGTGTATTCGCTCTGATGACCACGTTCATGATGACAAACGACCTGTTCGCGCTAGCAGAAATGGGCCGCTTCCTTCTAGCAAGCTACGTAGCAATCGGCGTTATGTTCGGCATCCACTTCGTCATGGTGTCCATGTTCGGTCTTTCTCCTGCTAAGTTCATGAAGAAAATCTGGCCAGTATTGGTGTTCGGTTTCGGTTCTCGTTCAAGCATGGCAGCTATCCCACTAAACGTTGAAACACAAACTCAACGCCTAGGTGTAGACGAAGAAACAGCAAACATGTCAGCAACATTTGGTACCAGTATCGGTCAAAACGGTTGTGCGGGTATCTACCCAGCAATGCTAGCAATCATGGCGGCACAGGTCATGGGCATGCCTGTAGACTTGAGCTTTATCCTGCAACTGATAGCTGTTATCGCGATTGCTTCATTCGGTATCGCAGGTGTTGGTGGCGGTGCAACGTTCGCAGCAGTAGCGGTACTGACCATCATGGGTCTAGACATCACAGTAGTCGCGATTCTAGTGTCTATCGAAGCGCTAATTGACATGGCTCGTACTGCGCTGAACATCTCAGGTTCTATGTTGTCAGGCGTTCTTACAGCGAAGAAGAATGGCTCATTGGATACTGAACAATACGACGCTGACGTTACAGCGACAGTATCAAAAGAAGCAGCAGTATAATTCTCAAACTTAATTAAGAGCACTCCACGTGAGTGCTCTTCTGTTTTTCCTGAGTTCAGGTTATTTAGGTAGTAAATATGAAAGTTGTTGTTATAGGCGGTAGCGCCGCGGGTATGAGTTTCGCAGCAAAATACAAACGTAATCAACCATCAGACGAAGTCATCGTTTTAGATAAGCGTAGCTACATCTCTTTCGGAGCCTGTGGCTTACCTTACTTTGCAGGCGGCATGTTTGATGACACCGAGCGAATGATCTCTCGTACGCCAGAACAAGCCATCAAATCTGGTTTAGATGTTCGTGTAAAAACAGAAATGGTGTCGTTCGACCGCACTGAAAAACACATTACGGTGCGTCACCAAAACGTAGAGAGCACTATCGATTACGATATGTTGGTGATTGCGACAGGCGCACGTCCGATCGTTCCCTCATTCGGTGAATTCAGTCCAGAACACGTATACACACTAACAAGCATGGAAGATGGCTTAGCAGTCAAAGAAGCACTTAAAAATGCTAGTAAACAGCGCGTGTGTGTCATCGGTGCAGGCTTTATAGGTCTTGAAGTCTTTGATGCGGCACATGGCTTAGATAAGCACGTGACGATTATCGAACGTGAACAACACATCATGAGCCGTCAGTTCAGCCCAGAGATCATTGAAGTAGTTGAAGGTGCAATTCGTGAATCCGGTGCCGACCTTAAAACAGGTTGCAGCGTGTCTATGATTCGCGATGCCGAGCAAGGTGGTTACATCGTAGAAACCGATAACGGCAATGTAGAAGCTGATATCGTAATCCTGTCACTCGGCTTCAAACCAAACACTGAAGCCTTCGAACTACCAAAAGCAGCAAATGGCGCGTTGTTGGTAAATGAATATGGTGCCACTGAAGACGCTTACATCCATGCTGTAGGTGACTGTGCCGTTGTCCATCATATGGCACTAGGCAAACCCGTTTATGTTCCTCTAGCAACCACGGCCAACAAGCAAGCACGCATGATGGCAGACAAGCTAGCAGGTAAAGATACTTATATGTCGGGCTTCTTGGGCTCATCTTGTTTGAAAGTGCTCGATTACGAACTGGCATGTACTGGCGTGAATGAACTTCTGGCGAAAGAACATAACTTAGATGTGAAAGTATCAACCATTTCAGACAAGAACCAGACGGATTACTACCCTGGTCAAGAGGACCTCAAGGTTAAACTGGTTTATCACCCAGAGACCAATGTTCTTCTGGGTGGAGAAATCGTTGGTAAGAAAGGAGCTGTGGGCAGAATCAACGCGTTAGCTGTTGCTATCACCGCGAAGATGACCACTCAGCAGCTAGGCTATATGGACTTCTGCTATGCACCGCCATTCGCACGGACTTGGGATGCTTTAAACGTAGCAGGTAACGTGGCGAAGTAAACCACCTCTAGAAAAATCACATAGAGCATTCAGTTAAACACAAAAGCAGAGCGTAACCGCTCTGCTTTTGTGCAAGTTACAGTTTTATAAACGATCTAACGGTAGAACAAAATCGACATATATCGCGAAATTAACGATCCCATACGCTTTGATAGTGTCCAAATCCAAATCATTACTTGAATATATCATCGCTGAGATCCCCATATTACTCAGTGTGATAGCCTTTTTATATTCATTCCCAAGCGAACTGAGGTTATCACCTCGATAAGTTACAGCTCTTATTTTATTCAATTCAATCCAATCAATAACAAATGGCGTATTTAAATCTATATTTAATGCAACGTTATTGAACCCTAACCTTATTGCTTCATTATATTTCTTCAAACTAAAAACTTCGACAATAGATTTTTCTTTATCAATTATACTTTTTGATAATAGTACAAGATTTTCTATTTTGTCCGTAACTAATACAACCTCATTCTCACTTAAAATTTCAATCGCCTCTGAAATATTTAAAGTGTGATAATTATCGTTAATTGTTTTTAACTCAAACTCTTCTGAAGCAATAGGACCATTTTTATTAGAATTTGTCATCATATGGAAAGAGTTCCAGTCATGAACAGCGACGATCTTTCCATCCGACGATACAAGAAGATCTAGCTCTATCATCTTAAAACCACTTTCTATCGACTTCTCTACAGCCTCTAAGGAGTTTGTATATTTAAAACCATCGATTCCCCCGCCGGCATGTGCAATCAAACTGCCTGAATTAACGATAATATTGGAGATATTATTGTGCGTATTTGGATATGCCTTTACGTTGCCTCTCCATACATCAATGACTACACTCATCGAAGGGCCGATAAAAAAAGCTACCCAAAAACATATGAGAACTAGACAAAATATTGATATTAAGACTCTGATTCCTTTAAGTATCATGACATTTTACCTGTTGAGAACTGGGGCTGATGATAATGTATGGTTTACCCTGTCAATATTGAGTTTAAACATGTTATTTATAGCAACTATAATAGCATTTGTCGGTAATAGATTTGTATTTCTTCTTCTCACGGTAATAATGACTTTCGACTTCTACTTAAGGTTAAACTCTCTCAGCTTAGATTTAGGTGTCTTAGGTTCGGTTTTAGAGTCTAATCGAGGTGAAGCTCTTGAACATATAAAAATCATTAGCGTCATAACATATGTAAAGATTACTATATTTTCCATTCTACTTTTTTTATCATTTAACATTACCTTAGGAAAGGTTGGTAAGTCATTTTCATTAATTATGTTAATATTATTTTCCAGCATATTAATCACAAAGTTTTATAGCTTACATGATAATAAAAAGACGACATACCTCAATGAAGAATACTTAAAAACAATCCATCATGAAGTGTGGTTTAGTTTTTTAGGACTAATTACAGTTATTAAACCTATTTCTTTATATTATGAACTATCTCTTCTCGAAGGAGGAAAATCAATAATCTCTTCAAAATGGGAGAACGTCCATACAAATAAGATATTAAAGGATATTTATATCGTAAATATTGGTGAATCTGTGATTAAAAATTATTACCCATCGTATAACGAAGAGAATGGAAAGATAAAAGGAGCAGAAATATTTAATGGTGTTATTTCCCCATCCGTTGTTACATATTTTTCAGTTCCTCGAATATTATCAAAGAGCCTAGATGTAAACAGGCATGATAAAGGCTTAAATGTGATAGATCTTGCTAATGATGCTGGAATGAAAACTTATTGGATATCAAATCAAGCTAAGATCGGGCAATACGAGACACAGGTATCCGCAATCGCGAGTAGGGCTCATTACCAATATTATAAAAATACGTCTTATGATAAAGCTGAACCCGATAATATTCTCCTACCAGAAGTGATCAAAGCGATTCGTGAAGAAACTAATAAACCGAAAGTCATTTTCATTCATACCATGGGGTCACACTATGACTTTTGTAAGAGATTTGATGAGGAGATTTCACTAAAACCTTCAGATAACAAATACCTAGAATGCTATTCAAAATCAGTGGCTTATGGCGTGGCTTTTATAGAGAAGCTTAGAGACTTACTCACGATGCATGATAAAACATATAAAATCATTTATTTTTCGGATCATGGCCTAACGTCTGTAAACGTTCCACCGTATCTAATTCACGGTACTGGCTCACATTTTTCTAGGCAGGCAGTAGAAGTACCTTTCATAGCAATGAGTAATGACCCACAAGAAACGAAAATACATTCGGTCAAATACAATCTGAGAGACTTTTCAGACACATTTGCACAATGGATAGGAATATCTTCAGAACAGACAGAGCAAAACAAAAGTATCTTCAATACCAAGTACACAGGAAAAGAGTACGACTCAGTGCTAACAAGTGAGTTTAAGATAAGAAAAATCGACTAAGCGAACAACTGGTACAGAAGGCTCTGAACACCATAAAGTTACTTAGTAAGTAACCTTCTCCGCACATCAAGTTGTCTCTTATTTATCACTATGTAAGCTGATATCAGCTCGATTTTACTTATCCAAGAGCTTCATTAACTTTGTTAGCAAACAGCCTAATGAGATGATTTAGGAAGCTCTGACAGTATCCGCAAGTGAATTAAATGAATGTGTAAATATTTGGCTGATACATAATGATTTGAAGCAGATAATAAAAAAGCCCGCTGATTTCTCAGCGGGCTTTCTAATGGTGGTGGAGGGATAGGGATTTGAACCCTAGAACCGCTATTA
>NZ_VFEB01000167.1:0-341 GCF_007858795.1 Vibrio sp. T20 | reverse complement strand
GATCACGCATGGCGTACAAGATCTCTTCCATTTGGAATACGACTGGAAGTGTCTCAATCAAAACTGTCGCACGAATTGTGCCTTTGGGTACGTGGAAATAGTTTTCGGTGAAGCTGAAAATATCGTCCCACCACTGTGCTTCTTCCATGCTCTCAAGCTTGGGAATGTAGTAGTAAACGCCTAAGCCTTGTTGTGCACGTGATTGATAGTTGTGGAAAAAGTATAAAGCGAAGTCCATCAAGCAACCGCCGATAGGCTGATTGTTGAATTGGATGGATTGCTCAGGAAGGTGGATCCCTCGTGGGCGTGCGATCAGCAGTGCAGGATCGTCGTTTAATTGG
>NZ_VFEB01000203.1:0-291 GCF_007858795.1 Vibrio sp. T20 | reverse complement strand
CTGTATCTCAGCTTGATGTTCTGCAAAACTTAGCGGAACGTGCAGACACTCTTGATTACTGCCGTCCAACGATGACAGAGTCAGCTGGTGTGCAAATTCAAGCAGGTCGTCATCCTGTAGTGGAACAAGTGATGGACGAACCTTTCATTGCGAACCCTATCGACCTCAATGATCAACGTAAAATGCTGATCATCACAGGTCCAAACATGGGTGGTAAGTCGACCTACATGCGTCAGACCGCACTCATTGCGCTGAGGGCTCATATCGGTTGTTATGTACCAGCAGAAAGCG
>NZ_VFEB01000105.1:0-328 GCF_007858795.1 Vibrio sp. T20 | reverse complement strand
GTTGTAGGGTGATTATATTCGGTTTGATGCCCACATTCATCACATACCAATGTGCCTAACCCTATCACTTCCTCTGCTTGATATAATCCTTGATGCTCTAGATCTTGGAACAGCTCAACCCACTCCACCTTAGTACGATCAGTTATGTCCAGTAACCCTTGCCAAATAGAGTCTGTAATCATCAAATAGAATGGGCCATTTTTGCTCTCTTCATAGCTTTCTGAGAACTCTTTCAAGTCCGACTTCACATAAGCTGAGATCAGCGACAGCTCATCTTTGGTCATGTCGTTGGCCGCTTTTGCTAACTTACCTGATGTTTCAATTTTGT
>NZ_VFEB01000212.1:0-238 GCF_007858795.1 Vibrio sp. T20 | reverse complement strand
TTGATCATCATTAGCTCTGGTGCTCCAAACGAAAATTTGGATAAGCTGATGAACTTAGGTGCAATTTTTCACTATAGAAAACCCGTCGATATTGCTATTTTGACGGACACCCTAAGCGAAGTCAGCCAGTACTATCAGCAAAAACAAGATCAAGGACGTAAAGTGTCCACTAGCGATCTCGACCAATTTGGCCTTTTGGTGGGTTCCTCATCACCAATGCATCAGCTCTATCGCATGA
>NZ_VFEB01000110.1:0-216 GCF_007858795.1 Vibrio sp. T20 | reverse complement strand
GCCGCGACCAAACATTAAGCTTGAATTTAAGCTACGCAAAGACAAGAAGTCAGGCGAGTGGAAGGCGTTTGATATGGTTGCTGAAGGTATTAGCCTGTTATCGAGCAAGCAATCAGAGTGGAATACTAAAATTCGTCAAGAAGGCATTTTACAAGTTGCTGATGAATTGGAGAAACTGTCCGCACAGCCGATTCGTTTTGAGAGTAATAAATAATG
>NZ_VFEB01000156.1:0-363 GCF_007858795.1 Vibrio sp. T20 | reverse complement strand
AGAGATGCTTGGACACGGCGGGGCAGAGATGCTGGTTTACCGTGAAGACATTGTTGTTCCACAAATAGAGCCGAATGAAGTGCTGATCAAAGTGCTGGCTGCGGGCGTTAATAATACCGATATCAACACGCTAATTGGTTGGTATTCTAAAAGCGACGCCTCTGACGATGCGAGCTGGTCTGGTAACGCTTTACAGTTCCCTCGCATCCAAGGTGCCGATGTGTGCGGTTTCATTGTAGGGGTCGGGCAAGACATTTCTGCTGATCGCATTGGTGAGCGTGTTCTGATTGAGCCCTGCGTAACTGAGGTGTACGGGCAAGATTTACCGCAACCATGGTACTTCGGCTCAGAGTGCGATGGCGG
>NZ_VFEB01000166.1:0-265 GCF_007858795.1 Vibrio sp. T20 | reverse complement strand
ACCGTTCGTCGTGAAGTTGCCGAGTACTTTGCTTCGCTTCCTTCTTATGAATTCAGCGATTTAGAACAGCGCGGCTCACAAGCTGATATTGATAACCCTTATCGTAAGCTGGTATTCCAAGGCGATTGGGATCGAAACATTCCAGCTTGTGCTACGTGTCACGGGCCAAGTGGTATGGGCGTAGACAAGTTCCCACGTCTAGCGAGCCAGCACGCCGACTACATTCAAACTCAGCTCAACGCTTGGAAAAGCGGCACTCGCAAGG
>NZ_VFEB01000255.1:0-320 GCF_007858795.1 Vibrio sp. T20 | reverse complement strand
CAACGGGCTATTCGACTTTCGCACCTTCTTCTGTGCCGCCGACTGTGAAGCTGCCGTCGTTGGTTAAGAAGTCATCCGCCGCTGAGCCAGAGTCCGTATCAAGTGTCAGTGTTGGCGCATCTGGAGCTGTTGTGTCTAGAGTGAACGTCAGCTCGCTGCTGCCTGATGTATTACCCGCTGCGTCGGTTTGACGAACGGTGATCGTGTTGTCACCTTCCGTTGGTACTGGTGCGGTTGTCGTCCAGTTTCCGTCAACGAGGTATTCGACTGTCGCACCCTCTTCTGTGCCGCCGACTGTGAAGCTACCTCGGAAGGTCAAG
>NZ_VFEB01000192.1:0-349 GCF_007858795.1 Vibrio sp. T20 | reverse complement strand
ATTAGATGCGCCGCATAAAGATTTACGTCGTGCTCGTGCATGTGGTATGAGTCTTATTCCGACAACAACGGGCAGTGCTAAAGCGATTGTTGAGATCTTCCCTGAGCTTGAAAACCGCATCAACGGCCACGCGGTTCGTGTACCACTAGCGAATGCTTCTCTGACAGATATCATCTTTGAAGTGAAGCAAGACACTACGGCGGAAGAAGTCAACGCGATGCTGAAAGAAGCGTCTGAGAACGAACTGAAAGGCATTCTTGGCTTTGAAGAGCGCCCACTGGTTTCTATCGATTACAAAGGCGACCAACGTTCAACTATCGTAGATGCACTATCAACCATGTTAGTGGGT
>NZ_VFEB01000118.1:0-492 GCF_007858795.1 Vibrio sp. T20 | reverse complement strand
ATCGTTAATTCGAGATAATAATAAGTCTGTAATATTAAAAATAGTCACGGTGAAAATGCTCAATCGCTGTCATAAGGCCACTAGCGATATCTAAACATTACTCTAATAGACTAATATTGCACCATAGTGATTAAAGTATCAACAATGTAAATGCAAACATGAATGTTATAGCTGAAACTCAGTGACTTAGTGGTCTAAATGGCAATCATTAACGGATACTCAGCATACCTAGTACTCGATCTAAAAGCTTTCCCCTCGTCAACTCGCCTCATTCCCCTCACTCAATGCAAACTTGATCTCTTCGGATGAAAAGCCTTTACGACTCAACATGGCGTAAGCCTTTGAGCGTTCTTTATGATCGTTTAGGTCATAAGACTTCTTCTGCAACTGTTCTAAACACGAAGAATAGAAATCTAGCTGCTCTTCATTAATCAATCGGTCAACTAACGATGACAGCTCGTTGGTGTCGATTTTTCGTTGCCTAAGCTCTTG
>NZ_VFEB01000077.1:0-73914 GCF_007858795.1 Vibrio sp. T20 | reverse complement strand
AACTATCCTGCCAGAGGGGGTTATCGTTGGGATGGATCTAGGGTTCACTTTGACCATGACAACTTGATAACGCCAGAACAACGCGAGTTTAATCCGAAAAAATGGATGTTCCGTAGTGCGTTAAAGCCTTGTTCGACGTATGGCGCGTAATTGGGGATGAAAGACAAAATGAGCGACAAAAGTGTTTCGATAAAACTGAGCTCCAAAAAGTGACACTGCAACATAACTGCCCTCCACTTTAATTGATGAACAGTAACAATGGCCTCGTGACTCGTTATCACAGCAAGCCATAAAGCTCGCACACACCGCTCTGATTACACAAACCGAGCCACTTTAAATTTAACTGTATAAATATACAGTTAAATTATTACCCCTGTAAAAATCGCACTTATTGAGCAAATAACATTCAGAATCAAGGGTCTGCGTTCAATTTTTAAACTTGAATTTGGTCTAATGGCTCGCTTTCCTGTATAACCGTCAATTCTGGATCAGTTCTGGGTATAGCAATTTTATCAATGCTAATACTCTAATTTCCGATTGCGCCAACTTTAAGGCATTGCGCATTAGGTTCGAATCACGTGTACGGGTTAGTATCATGAGCGACAAAGCATTCCGAAAACTCAACATATTCCTTTCGATTTTTTGCCTAGCAATCACGTTAGTGTCGTTGATCTCTTTTAATACGCTCATGAATAAGAGCTACGTTATTACACCAGACAAATACCCTACACGCGTTAACACAGACAGAGACCACGACGGTGGCACCGTAGGCTCATTACATAAGTCAGAAGATGGAATTGAGTTACAGTGTGACTTTGAGCGAACCTATAGCTTGCCCTTCTGTGAAATTGAGTTCGTTATATCGACACAAGGTAAAGGGCTCGATCTCTCTACGTTCGATTCGGTCACCATTAATATGGATTACCAAGGCCAAGAAGACCCAAGGTTTCGCTTCTACATTCGTAATTACGACAAGAATTACAGCGTGAAAGGCGATGCTATGTCGAACAAGTTCAATCGCTTAGACTTCTCATTACCAGATAAAAACCACATCGACTTAAACTACTTCAATGTTCCTTTCTGGTGGATAGATCATTATAACCGCCCTGTTTCTGATAGCGCTGTAGACATTACGAACGCGGTATCTGTTGAACTCGGGCTTGGTGCCAGCACGCTTGCTGGGCATCATTCACTTAACATCTCGAGTATTGTGTTCTACGGTAAAATCATCAGCAAGGCTTTGCTAGGTGAGCTATTGGTTGGACTATGGGTGGTATACGCGATCTACTATGTCGCTTGTGCTTTACATATTGCACAACGAAACAAAACGCGTTCAGCACAGCAACAACGTCATTTAACCCAAGAAATTGAAGAGCTAAAGGTAAAGGCCACAACCGATCCGTTGACCGGATGTAGAAACCGAACCGAAGCTTTAGATACCTTCTATGATTTCGAATGGTTGGCGCAACAAGGAAAAACGATTCACATCGCGTTGTTTGATTTAGACCATTTTAAGCAGATCAACGATCAACATGGCCACGAAGTGGGTGACAAAGTACT
Source organism: Vibrio sp. T20 (assembly GCF_007858795.1). NCBI lineage: Bacteria > Pseudomonadati > Pseudomonadota > Gammaproteobacteria > Vibrionales > Vibrionaceae > Vibrio > Vibrio sp. T20. The sequence continues at coordinate 72,354 of NZ_VFEB01000077.1, read as the reverse complement.
TATTCAGTTTGTCGCAACGGCGAACAAGAGCCTTGGTGAGCAGTACTTGCTTTATCGCTGGGGTGGTGAGGAGTTTCTACTCGTTTGCCTGGAACAAACTGCGCTACAGTGTAACGAATCAATCGATAATTTTTACCTAGCAATGGAGCAAAGCCCTTGGCCTAAAGCGCTTAAAGTCACGGCTTCGACCGGAGTAACGCAGCTTAAGGAGCATGAATCTATACGTACTGCCATCAAACGTGCAGACAAAGCGCTCTACCAAGCTAAAGACAACGGACGAAACCAAGTCGCTACGTTTTATTAAGGCTCGCGAGACTGGACTGCAGCTACACATTCAACTCCCGCCACTACTCAATCAACACGCAGTTAATACCCTGTCGATATCGACTCTCCACTTAAGCACCCGTTAGATTTTTAACTGCTGACTCAACAAATCCATAAGCTTTGTTGCCTCATCAGAATTCTAATCGATTCGACACGTCTAAGTACGCTCTTATCATCTGTGATAACACCATCTGTAATAACCTCATCAATGACATTCTCCGGTTGATACCGCTTATAAACAGCTCTTCTTTACGCCTCTAAGCTTCTCCTAAGCACTTGTTCTGCAGTCACGTATTGGCGAGTAAAGCTTGCTCTAACCAGTGCTCAGTCACTCGCGGTATCGGTTTTGAATATTACCGTCGCTACTTATCTCGCACTGTTTTTAGATGAAATCCTCATTTGTCTGCTTGTGAACATTCATACACTCGCATCCGCTAAAAATAGAAGTCACAACGTCACTAGCGTCAAAAAACGCAATATATTTAACCACTTAGATATGGTGACACAAATACTGACACCAGAGATGGCGATTGTTTTACTTTCAGATCTTGCTGTAATTTAATTACAAATAGAAACCGAGAAAAGCTTATAAAGTGGATTACTCTGACATAACTTATTGAATAAACTGAATTTAAGGAGCTTGGGCAGACCGGGAGTTAGGGTAACTAAAGAGTGGGTATGTACGAGATAATATACTAGAGGGTAATATATTTAGTTATAGTGCATTAAGGTGTTAAAAAAGAAGGGCTGATGCCCTACTCTTCTTTATTACTCATTTCTTCACGAATTTGCTCAGCAACGATTTTGATAGCTTGTGCTGTGCTGATGCCCTGAGTCATCATTTCTTGAATTCGTTCAACAGCTTTCTGTTGTTCTTCGTGAGAAAGGGTTGGTAAGTCGTTTAGCATGCTCTGCTCCTTTATTTAGGAGCAGAACTATATAAGGACTGTTAGTAACTAGCAAGGAAATTGATTGAAGCACCCATTGCATTTTCGTTTGTGTAGTTCGCACTTAGATCTAACTGGAACAAGTTGAGTGGCGAGATACCAATACCGGCTGTGACTGTTCCTTCCGAATCAGAGTAAGCCAGGTTCTTGTAGTACCCTCCCCTTAACTTAAGCTGACGTAGAAGATCGACTTCGGTACCAATACGAATCATCTGTTCGTTGTCTTCAAACGAAGTAAACTTTTCAGTCTCATTCAAATCGTAATCGACACTAAACGTAAAGTAGTCAGACACGATACCTGCACCAACGGTGTATACCGGTTCAAGTTGGTAAGTGTATTTACCGCCAACTTGGTGTGTCGCACTACTTGTGCTGCTGGTTAACGTTCTCGTCGTATCTTTGGTTTCTATGTCTCGTGAGATCAAGTTAGTTGCTGCAACACCGACTCGGAACGGGCCGAAGAACCAAAGCGCACCAGCATCCATGTTAAATGCAGTGTCGCCATCACTGTTTTCTCTAACGTCAGACAAATCGTAATCATTAACCGACGCGACATAGTTGTATGTGTAAATACGTTGGATCTTAGGTGTGATACCAAATGAGATGTGTTGGCCCATAAAAGTTTGGTATTTTGCTAAAGAAATGCCGATTTCTGCGACACCGATAGAAACAGCTTCAACAGTAGACAGTTCAACTTTGTCTTCATCGGAACCTGTTGTGTAAACGTTAGGTGTCGCAAATGATTCTGTGTAGGCTTTCGCGAAAAGGTTTGCAGCAACAAACTGATTAGGCAGAGCAAACGCGACAACACCACCAAGTTCTACATTAGCTTGGTTACCATCGAGTTTATTAAGCGCTGCATCTAAGTCTGCGGTATTTGACGCATCAACGACGCTATCGATATTCGATTTCATATCGTTAGGGTCATTATAGCTACCGCCAAAACTTGGCGTAATCATGCCCATATCATCGTTACGACGATAAATAGCAACAAGTGCCGGGTTATAGAATGGAGCGGTTAGGAAGTTTGCTGAAACAACACCAACACCACCCATAGCATCACCACGCGCTTCAATGGCGTAATTTGCTGCTGAAAGAGGAAGACTGGCGAATGCAATTGATGCTGCGAGTAGTTTAGTTGTATTTTTCATGCCGTTTATCTTTGTTAGATCCCTTACATAGTTAACGGCACAATTTTAAATTACTTTAACTCTTCTTCGCTAGAAATATCATAAGTTTTACTGATAGTTTGTGCTTGTTCTATCGCTATGTCCCCTTGCCAGCGTGAATGCACCATTGAAACCGCTAAAACATAGCGATCATTTGGAAGCTCTTCGCCGGTCAGGTTCATCGGATAATCAGATTCATAGCTCTTGCCCCATACTTGCTCATAGCGCTCGTCGACGTAATCGTACAAACCAATTTCTAGCTTAGGGAGTGGACAATATGGGTTCAGCAGCTCTTTTTTATCAATACGCCACGTGTCTTTTGACGACCAGCGAACTTGCTGACGCATGGCTACTTCGCCAAGAATAATCCATGTGCTCCAAGAGTTGCCGCCATCGCCTTTCACACTTAAACGATACAAGCCTGATTCAAGCTGAGATGGCAAATTGTAACGCTTGCGGTATAAACTCACCGATGCGTTATTTACCATTTCACTCTCTTTAGTGAGTTCACTATCCGAAGAAACGATCTTATCGACCCACCTCTCAAGAGTTATATCTTGGATGTTATTATCGGATTCAACATTAATCGCGACACGAAAAGTATCTCGACCAGGGCTTTGAATGATGTGTCTTTTAACGATGACAGAACTGATCCAATCAGGAAGTGTTTTTCTAGTGAGGGTTTTTCCACAATCTTTGTTCAATGCTTGATCGAACAGTTCATTGAGGTGATCTTCGCGTGATTGAGAAGAGTTGATTTGCCAAACTTCCACTAATGAATCAAACATCTGAGGCAAGTCATTATCTAATAGATGTTTATGTACTTGAGTCAGAGCATCACTACTCTTGAACCAATCAGCTGCTTGCGTGGTATTAGCTACACAAGACAAGATTAATAGTGGAAGTAAGACTTTTTTCATTACGCTTTCATCTTGTAACCAACGCCACGTAGCGTTTCTATTTCTAGACCCGGTAATTTCTGTCTTAGTTGCAGAACATGGGTGTCTACTGTACGTGTTGTTGGGAAATGGTTGTAACCCCATACATGGTCAAGCAGCTCGTCACGTGTGAAAACACGACCAAGATTACTTGCCAAAAACAGCAGTAGGTCAAACTCAGTACGAGTTAAGGTGACTTCTAGCTCGTTGAAAAACACTTCACGAGTCGCTTTATCAATAATAAGGTTTTGAGCGACAACTTTTGATGCGTCTTGTTCTTCAGCGTCTGGTAGGCGAAGTTGAGCTCGAATTCGAGCAAAAAGCTCAGCCTCTGCGAATGGCTTAGTGAGGTAATCATTCGCACCTGAGTCTAAGCCCGCGACTTTGTCTTTTACTGTCACAAGAGCCGTTAGCAGGATTACAGGAATATCTTTCTTTTTCTTCCAACCTGGAAGCGAATCTACTGAGTCACCATCTGGGAGTTGACGGTCTAGGATAACTAGGTCCGCTTGCTCCCAATAGCCTTCAACTTCAGAGATCAGTTCTGCATGCAAACATTCATATCCAGCTTGCTCAAGGCTAACTAATAAACCGTCAGCTAAATTTTTATCATCTTCAACGAGAAGCAATGTCTGTTTCACAAGGTATCTCCAAAATAAATGTTGTTGGGGGGCCGATAAGCGTCATGTGACCGCCCATTTTTCCGACCATAGATTCAACTATCGTCAGACCTAAACCGAGTCCACTCTTACTTACGAATGGCTTTCTTAGTTGCCCCCAATCTTTGCGAGACAAGTCTCCATTATCTATAACTTTGAATGTCAGCTTCTTGTCAGAAGTATTCAGTTCTAGTATCACTGGAGCTACACCGTATTTCACGGCATTTCTGATCAGGTTGTCGATACACGTTCCTAACCAATATACGTTTACTTTTGCAGCAATATCTTTGTTTACGCGAAGTTCTATACCTGGAGCGAAGTCTTCTTCAACTTTGTATTGAAGCCACTCCTCCACACTTGGTACCCACTCTGTCGCCAACGGTTGGTTGTCTGATTGCAAATAGTCTTTGCTTGCTTCTGCCAACTGCCTCAAACGGCGCGTATCTTCGCACAGCCGACGAAACTCATCATATACTGATTCAGGCAAGTGTTCGAACTCTCGTCTGAACCCTTCAACCGTCAATGACAAACTCGCAATCGGCGTTCTTAATTCGTGCGTTAGAATTTGAAGAACCAGCATACGGCTCTTCATCTCTTGTTTCTTACTGTTCCAACGGTAAATCGCCCAACCTAAAACAAGCATGATGTTGGCAATCACCAAGATAAACATGGCAACTTGCAGAAGCTCTGAATGATCTTCTATTTCCCAACACACATTGCCGCGTTGTACGAAGCAACTTTTACCTTCCGAAGACAAACTGAACGATAAACCAGAAAGTGTTGCGTTTTCATTCCAAACTGATTCTTTGTACAGGTAATATCTGTCGCCGCGCTTTACCCACATTTCGTCAAGCTCTACAAACATGCTCGCACCTGCTAATAGTGCTGTGATGGCCTCACTGTCCATGTTTTGTAGACGAGATAAAAGTTCATCATGCTCTGTGTTTGGGCGCTCTTGAATATGCATAAAACGTTTCAGAGAGTCGAACTTGTCTGGATATTTTTCTACATATCTCGCCGCATAAGACCCCCCACCAGGGTGAATCAAACCACTACGGCTAAACCAGCGATCAGAAAGCTTGGTTCCTTTGCACATTGCACGAGTAAAAACCAAGGGTTCTGTAATCAAAGGGCTTAACGGTAGTTTTCCGCTACACGTTTTTGATAACTGATATAAACGCTGGATGTCTTTTAACGGATACTCTGCAGTTTGTGGCAACATAGAAGACGGCATGATCAAGCGTGTTGGATAATCAGCCTGCAGCACTCGAATATCATAAGATTCGATTGCGGTTTCATGATCAAAAAGTTTGGTGAAATTATCGATACGCTCAGGCAAAGAGTCAGCAAATGCGTTTGCAGACACAGATAACGTAGCGATAAGAAGGGTAAATGTTCTTTTGATGATCACAAACCAACGCAAATTCATATAGATCAAACAAATATATACCATTCGCTATCAAAGATAAATTTTTAACCGCATGAAAAACAATAGTAATGGCGAGTTATAACAATAAATAGCATCATATTAGAATTGTGTTGCACAAGCGTACTCACAAGTTTAGTGGATGAATCCAACGATCATTCGAACACGTTTTGCGTCAGTTTCCACGTCCTACTTGTTATTAGTTTTGAGTAAAGCAACTTTCTGAGAACAAAAAAAGGAGCTCAACGAGCTCCTTTTTAGTTATCACACAAAGTGCTTTCTATAGATGTTCTAGAATACCTAGACAGCTCTGTTTCGCATCACCAAACAGCATCTGCGTGTTCTCTTTGAAGAACAATGGGTTTTGTACACCTGCGTACCCCGTATTCATCGAACGTTTGAATACGATAACGTTCTGAGCATTCCAAACTTCAAGTACTGGCATTCCAGCAATTGGACTGTTTGGATCTTCAAGCGCAGCAGGGTTAACGGTGTCATTTGCACCAATAACCAATACAGTATCTGTCTCACTTAAGTCGTCGTTGATTTCGTCCATTTCAAGAACGATATCGTATGGCACTTTCGCTTCAGCAAGGAGTACGTTCATGTGACCCGGTAACCTACCCGCAACTGGGTGGATACCAAATCGAACATTGATGCCCTGCGCTCGTAGCTTCTCAGTGATTTCATGCACTGGGTATTGAGCTTGAGCTACAGCCATGCCGTATCCTGGGGTAATAATGACAGACTTTGAGTTTTTCAACATGTCAGCTACATCTTCAGCTGATGTTTCGCGGTGTTCACCCTGCTCTTCATCGCCATCAGACACCACCACTTCTTGGCCGAATCCACCAGCAATAACGCTAATAAACGAACGGTTCATCGCCTTACACATGATGTAAGACAGAATCGCACCTGACGAACCAACCAATGCACCTGTTACGATAAGCAGATCGTTTGCAAGCATGAAACCTGCCGCCGCCGCAGCCCAACCAGAGTAAGAGTTAAGCATAGAGACAACCACTGGCATATCTGCGCCGCCAATCGATGCCACTAGGTGGTAACCGAATGCGAATGCGATAAGTGTCATCACCATAAGCGCAAACATGCTGCCGTCCGCTTTAACGAACATAATCATTAGCAATGTAGAAGCAACGATAGCCGCTAGGTTCCACTTGTGCTTATGAGGGATGTTCAATGCAGATGAAGAGATAACGCCGCGAAGCTTACCAAACGCAACAATAGAACCTGTAAACGTCACCGCACCGATAAACACGCCAAGGAACACTTCCACTAGGTGGATAACGTGCTCTGCATGAATATCTGCAGGGTTGATAGAAACAGCAGCAGGTGGATCAATATAGCTGTTGTAACCCACAAGTACCGCCGCCATACCTACGAAGCTGTGCAGAATTGCCACCAGCTCAGGCATCTCAGTCATTTCTACTTTTCTTGCGTAGTGGATACCAATACCACCACCGATCACCATAGCAATGATGATCCATACAATACCTGCAGAATGAGGGCCAAAGATCGTTGCGATCAACGCGATTGCCATACCTGTGATACCGTAATAGTTACCTGCACGTGCAGATTCCTGTTTCGATAACCCAGCCAAGCTCATTATAAAGAATACAGCAGCAACAATATAAGCTGCTTGTACTAATCCTTCAGACATCTGTTACTCCTTAGTCTTTACGGAACATTTCAAGCATACGTTTGGTCACAGTAAAGCCACCAAAGATATTGATACTTGCAATTAATACGGCAATAAATGATAAGAACGTGACGACGCCACTTCCTTGTCCTATCTGTAACAGTGCACCGACTACAATGATGCCTGAAATCGCGTTAGTCACGGACATCAGAGGCGTATGCAGAGAATGGCTTACATTCCAAACTACGTAATAACCCACCACACAAGCGAGAACAAAAACGGTAAAGTGAGATAAGAACGCAGCAGGAGCAACCGACGCTATCCAAGCGAAAGCACCAACCGCAATTGCAATGCCGGCGACTTTCTTGACTGGAGACACAGGTTGTTGAACCTTCGGTGGAGCTTTAGCTTCTTCAGGTTTAACTTGTTGTGGTTGAGCTGACACTTGAATTGGTGGCGCAGGCCAAGTAACTTCGCCCTCTTTAACCACAGTTACGCCACGCAGCACGACATCTTCAAAGTCAATATTGATGTTGCCATCTTTCTCTTTACATAGCAGCTTCAGTAGGTTGACTAGGTTAGTGGCGTATAGCTGAGATGACTGAGTCGGCAGTCGACCAACCATATCGGTGTAACCAACAACTTTTACGCCATTAGCAGTTGTGATCACTTGATCGGCAACCGTGTATTCACAGTTACCGCCATTCGCAGCTGCAAGGTCAACAATAACGCTACCTGCACTCATGCTGTCTACCATCTCTTTAGTAATCAGCTTAGGTGCCGGACGACCTGGAATCAGTGCCGTTGTAATGATGATGTCAACGTCTTTCGCTTGAGCCGCATAAAGCTCTTCCGCTTTCTTGTTGAATGCTTCAGACATCTCTTTTGCGTAGCCATCACCCGCGCTGGTATCTTCCTTGAAATCGACTTCCAAGAACTCAGCGCCCATAGACTCGACTTGTTCTTTAACTTCAGGACGAACGTCGAACGAACGAACGATCGCACCCAAACTACCCGCAGCGCCAATGGCCGCTAGACCAGCAACACCCGCACCAGCAACCAGTACTTTTGCCGGTGGAACTTTACCTGCAGCGGTAATTTGCCCCGTGAAGAATCGACCAAATTCATGCGCCGCTTCAACCACAGCACGATAACCCGCGATGTTAGCCATAGAACTCAATGCATCTAGCGCTTGAGCTCTTGAAATACGAGGTACAGAGTCCATCGCCATCACATTGATGTTACGGCTGGACAATTGTTCCATTAATGCAGGATTTTGAGCAGGCCAAATAAAGCTGACCAATGTTGCGCCATCTTTAAGTAGATCGATTTCATTTTTAGACTCGTCAACGATCGGAGCGTTAACTTTAAAGATAATATCGGATTTCCAAGCTTCATCTGCGGTAACAACTTTTGCTCCAGCTTGTTCATAAGCTGCATCTTCAAAACTTGCTAACGCACCTGCTTGTGATTCAACACAAACTTCAAATCCTAATTTTAGAAGCTGTTCTACCGATTTCGGCGAAGCAGCGACTCGCGTTTCACCTGCGAGTGTTTCTCTTGGTACACCAATTTGCATAGCTATTCCTTGACTATTGGCACAATGACTTATTCGTTTGTATCTAACGACAACTAATACTTCAAGCGTTTTGTTCAAAGAACAGGAAAAGTTATTACTTATAACGATTTGGATGGATTTTGAGCGCTTCATTTGAAGAAATGACGAGCCTCTCGAACAAAGAGGTCAAACCACTTGCAAATAATCCTTTAAATAACAACCTTCTAGCTGTTCTTTATCCCTAAAACTAAAAAGAGCTTTCAGCATATACACTGAAAGCTCTCTAAATTATGACCAACATCAATTCTAACCCTAATTGGTTAGCTAAATATATTGTCGCCCATTTGGTCGATGAACATCTGCGATTTTTTAAGCATCAATTCATCGGCATCTTGTTTGTTTGAAACAACATCTGAACGAATGAAACGGTGGGTTTTGATTTCACCATCGAATTCTTTCTCGATTCGCCCAGCAACACGGTATTGACCAGATTCTGCAATGGCATCTTGATAGATATTGAAGCCTTTATATTCGATTGGTTCAATCTCTACTTTTTGTTCGGTTTTTTCTTTGCCACCAAATAATCTAGAAAAAAATCCCACGTTTTATACTCCTTAAATGACCGTATTAACCCTAAACTATCATGAGTGTTTACGGTTCAACAATGGCTTTTCATACCATTGCAATTCTACATCTTCATCAAAATTGTGTTGACTAAATATAACGGGCACATTGTCGTCACGTTCGCGTCTTCTATCGTCAATAATCATGCTTTCCGCATTCTTGACTGCGATCTCACTATTTCGTTTATAGAGCACCAGTTTGTCTTCTGGTAATGCCGAAAGAAAATCGATATCGAAACGAATATAAATAGGTTTAAGCTGCCCTAAAGCCAAGCACGCAAGATCAGCCAGCTGTTCGTTGGTATAATTAGACACATATTCCTCGGTAGCCAAAACATGACCAACCAGAGTTTCCATATAGTTATGTACATCAACACTAATTTGCATACCACACCTCCATTTGTAGCAGTTTTTTCTAATAGCAGTCGTTTCTGAGCTTATTCATGCAGTCCTGACTAGCGGCTACAGAGAGCTAATAGAATTCAATTGAGCAGCTTTCTGTAACTAGGTTCTTTCCATAGTTGAACTTTCTACAACGCAGATAAGATTTACCAATACAACATAGCGAACTTACCCTAACTTCGTTACAAATTTTTCGTTGTTCGATTGTAAGTCATCATGTCGACTTTAAGCCTCAAGCAAGAACCACCAAGATTTTGTTAAGTATATATAACGACTAATTTATTTCTCATATATACTATGTAGTTCGTTCTATGGTTAATAGCAACTCAAATACATATAAAAAGAGTTGCACCAATAGCGACCTATGACTATGTTTTTGCTCTGATTTAGGCAAAAAGCTTGGCAATCGCTTGTTTAACCGTATCCTACGTATAAAATTAAATTATAAGATCATCAGTATAGTTAGGCTCACCAAATAAATGGCATCTTCTTTTGTAACGTCGAGCATGTTTCGATTTTGCTTCCCCCTATTTTTATTGGCAATTATACTCGTTGGTATGAACAACGTCATTCTTGTGACGGATTCAAACTTAGGGTTTGCTAGCAACCTTCCATATATCCTATTGAGCGTTGCCGTTTTACTATGCCATACATTCAGACAAGGGCGTATGGCCATGGTGTCATCAACCATGCTAGTAGCATACCTGATCATCCAAGTTCGCTTACAAACGCCTCTTAATACCGGAACGACTTTGTTAGAACTATCGCTTCTTGCGTCATTAGTTCCTGTAACCTGTTTATTGGTGTATGCATTTCCTGACAACGGCGTAAACTCAAAATCCATGCTCCTCTACGCCATCGTTCTGGTTCTTTTCATGGTTTGGGCACAATTGATCGTTTCTCACTTCCATGCTGGTGGGTTTGAATCATGGAGTGAAGGCCTTCTTTTTGTTGTTAGAGATTTCTCAAAACTGCCTTTGGTTCTAGTGTTATATAGCCTTTGCTTACTTGGCCTTACAGCCATTCTTGTGTTGGTGTATAACCGCTCTATTGATGTTGTCGTTTATAGCGCAATCTTGCTTTCTTCTTGTACGTTCATCTTCTTTGACGTGCAATATATCTCTAGCACAATGTTCTCGTTATCAGGCACTTTGATCATCGTTTATGTGATGTCTGCCAGCCACGATATGGCCTTTAATGACCAATTGACTAACATCCCTGGCCGACATGCCTTAGAAGTGGATATGAAGCATCTAGGACGTAAGTATTCAATGGCCATGGTCGATATCGATCATTTCAAAAAATTTAACGATACTTACGGCCATGACATTGGCGACGACGTATTGAAGCTAGTAGCACGTATATTGAGAGAGACCACGGGTGGAGCTAAAGCTTATCGCTATGGTGGTGAAGAGTTCACGATCATTTTTAAAGGCAAATACTCGGAACAAGTTAAAGAACACCTTCAAACTTTGATTTCCGAGATTCAAAACTACGACATGACGATTCGTAATAGCCACGAGCGTCCTGATGATCATGAAGTGGGTATGAAAAAGCGTGGTAAGAACGGCAAACCATCGGAAGTAGTAAATGTGACAGTAAGCATTGGACTGTCTGATAGCACGACTACCAAACACCCTGAAGAAGTATTAAAGCTTGCCGACAAAGCGCTTTACAAAGCGAAAGAAACTGGTCGAAACAAGCTATGTGTTGATAGCTAAACGCAAGTGTTGATAGCTAAACGTAAGTGTTGATAACTAGACTAAAGGGAGCTTAATCTTGGTTAAAGAAGATAACTAAGCTCCCTCCTTTTAAACTACTTCCGTAGTTGATCGTAAATCCAATTCCCACATTATCGACCCATTCATTAAATAGATTTGGATTAAGCAACCAACCTACACTGCCCTCATAGTAAGAAGTGGTGCCCATAGAAGCCACGGTGTCACCGCCAATATCAATTCTTCTAATACTTGAGTACATTGATGTGATATTTTTATCCCAACGTACTAGATCATAAAAAATCTTGGCCTCATTAGCGATATACCAACCTTCAGGGTTTCCGATATCACCGTTATTGGCTTCTCCCCAACCTACACCATTAAAGTAGTGCCAACTGGTACTGAGCTTGTATTTACCCCAATCATTCTTGTCTTCGAAAGTCAGCTTGATCTTAGGCTCAATGATGTATGCCCATGCATCAGTATTATAATAGAGCCCGTCCAATTGATCTTGAATAGGTTCAAGCAATGAAGATCGATATTCAAAGTCATTACGGTAATATGAGATATGGTTACCAATTGCCGAACTGAAGCTCCAGTGTTCGTTGAGTTGAGACACATTGGCAAACGCCACGTAACCAGAAATCACTGACTCTTTTTGAAAGTCACTTTTAATTGTTGACGCATATTCCACATCATTCTCAATTCGTAACGCTGAGAGGCGTAGCGTTACCTCTTGATGGTTGTCTTCAATGTAACTTGGTAGTTCAAATGTATAAGGGAGACTGAGGGAGGTGATGTTTTGTCGGCGACTCACTGAATCATTCGAACCAATATCTTCATTGTCCAAGCTCAACACTTTATTTGGATCGAAATTATTGATACCAAAGGTAAAAACATCAGTATCATTAAGTAATACACTGGTAGCAAAGCGCTGCTCTAATTCCTTACGGAAGAGATCAGACAGGGAGCTGGCATATACGGTGGTTGACACTGTAGTTAAAAATAGAGGAGCCGCGGTTAAAAATAGAGGAACCGCAAGCGCCCAATAGGTGTTAGTCACAGAAAATGACTTTGAATGTGGCATTTCTTTTATCACTTAAAGCATTTCCTAGCTCAAATGCTAGTAAAGTATAAATTCAAATATCTAAAAGAGCTCATCAACTAACGTGCTAGCTCTAAAATGTTGCGTTGTATAAAGGTATTTCTGCCACTTTGTTTCGCTTGATAAAGCGCTTGGTCAACCTTTTCGTAAATAGAGGCGATAGATTCACCACCTTCTGGTACAAATGACAACACACCTTGTGACGCTGTCACTCTATCGGACACCGTTGAATAATCGTGGACGTAATTCATTTCATGTAACGCTTCTTTTATACGTATCGCCTGTTGCATAGCAGTATCACTATCCGTATCACTTAAAATAAGAACAAACTCTTCACCGCCATAGCGACCGACAAACTCTCCCGCTCGAACAAAAAGCAGCCTCAAGGTATTAGCAAGCTCTTGCAAGCACTTATCCCCTTGAATATGGCCGTAATTATCGTTGTAAGGCTTAAAGAAGTCTACATCTAGTAATATGACTGTCATTGATATATTACGTCTTCCATGCCACGCTATGCTCTCTTCAAGCTTAGTGTCCATATATCGACGGTTATACAATTTAGTCAGGCCATCTTCATTGGCTTGTTGCTGCAGGAGGATATTCAGCTCTTCGAGCTTGGCAGTACTCTGTTTTAACTCTCGCCTCATATGCGCGATACGCTGCATCGCAATCAACTTGGAATTCAAAACAACTTTGTTCACAGGCTTTATCAGGTAATCATCCCCACCTGCATCAATCGCTTTCGCAATCATTTCAGGTTCTTCATGACCACTCAAAAAGATGATAGGAACCCATTCTGGGAATTGCCTGCGAACCTCATTAGCAACCTCAAAACCATCCATGTCTGGCATGCTGATATCAAGCAACACAAGTTCAGGATCAAAATCAGAATAAACATTCAGGGCTTCTTTTCCGCTACCGACAGCTTCTACAATATGACCCAGCTGCTTGAGTCGAATAGCAAGTTGCATCCTGTCTAGTTGAACGTCATCAACCAGCAATATGCGCATCGAAGATCCCTTTTCTATCATCACATCACCTTTATCTAGTGTTGAATATTCAAAGTAGCTCAAATTTGAGCTTAAATCATGCCCTAATCTCTATATTATATTGACTTTTTTACAGATCTTTTTAGCATTGTTTCTTTTTAAAGAGAAATACTATGTCAGACGCTACAAACAACGAAGTACAAGAAATCGATTTAACCACTATCTCACCAGAGCTTCGCCAAGTTATCGAATTTGATGAAGTGCCTAAAGAGATGCACAACATGGTTACTTCTATTCATGAGGTGTCTGAAGAAGCAGTGCGTGAAACTTGGAGCAGCCTTCCAGCAAGCGCACAAAATGTTTTGGACAATTTTGAGCAGTTCCACGCTCTAATCTCTGTTAGCCAAGCTTTTGCTGGCGTAAACATGATGGAAGAGTTCCCTACTCTTAAACTTCCAGAAGGCATGTCTGATGAAGAAAAAGAAGAGTACCGAGCTCAACTGCTTGACCAAATTTTACATAACTGTGTAAAAGACATGGCTAAGCAAATCAAGAAAGCGCGTCGCGATGCTATCTTGAAGCGTGATTTCAAAGAAGTTTTCATCCGCTAAGCTATTCATCGCACCTAAATTTAGGTTGAATGTTTAACGAAAACTTAATGATTAAGCCGTATGTTATTTAAAACATGCGGCTTTTTTGTGGCTGCTACTTTTCTGTTCGTTACTTGAGAGCTTCGCCCACAATATCTTTGTGTTTTTGCCACTGAAACTCTTGTCAGTGTCGCTTTTGACATTCTACAAATAAGTAATATGCCTTAACACTCATACAGTGTGGCGCAAAACTGGCAGTGATACCGTATAAAAATGACGCATGTATCCATTCATGGAATCAAGATCGAGTTTTACAAACTATAGAATAAAAATAAGAACGAAAAACACCGCGTGAACTTAATACCTTGCCACGAGAATTTGATAACTTGCCGTATGGACTTAGTGTGTTACAGCGATATCTCTTTGAGCGACACTTACACCTTTTATTTGCACATAAACATGTTGTCCAATTTCTAGGTTCAACTCATCAAGCGCCCACAATGTAATGGTTGCCCATAGATAGCATCCAGGCTCCAATTCTAACTCTACAGCCACACTCTGCTTATTCATGCCTTGTTGATGCGTCTCTACGCTTTTAATCGTGACTGGAAGGATATTACGTATCGAAGTCCCTGTTGGCTGTTCTAGCGTGATGGAGACGTCATTTGCCCTCACTTGCAACCTCACCGTAGCACCAAGCTTGCTTGATACTTTCTGAACCCAAAGTGACGTCGATTTACCTAGCGTTAAACGTGACAGCGCATAGTCATCATTGTGTTCTGCTAATGTTCCTTCAAACAGTGAGCTTTGCTCTGAGAAAGATTGCCAAGGTTGCATCGCTCTCGATGCCCATACCTCTTCCGTCACGCCCGATGAAATAACTTTACCTTGGTCAATAATCACAAGGTGATTTGCCAAGCGTAAAATTTCATTGAGGCTATGAGTGACATAGATGATCGGTATTTGCACGCTTTCGGATAAGTTTTCCAGAAACGGCATCACTTCGCGCTTACGGGGCAAGTCGAGAGATGCCAATGGCTCATCCATCAACAAAATACTTGGCTTTGATAACAAGGCACGGCCAATCGCCACTCGTTGCTTCTCACCGCCAGACAAACGTGCAGGGTAACGATCAAGCAATGAACCTAAAGACAATAGCGAGACAATTTGTTCAAAGTGCGCTTTATCAACACCTTTCATACCGTACTTAAGATTAGCCCCTACCTTCATGTGTGGGAACAAGCGTGACTCTTGAAATACATAGCCCACATTGCGTTTGTGAGTCGGCAGGTTAATGCCATTTTGACTATCAAACAGAGTGGTTCCAGATACGCTGATCAAACCTTTATCTGGCTGTTTAAGACCACTAATCGCATTGATAAGTGAGGTTTTACCTGCACCAGAACGTCCAAAAATTGCAGTAATGCCACTGCTAGGCAGTTCTAAATCGATATCAAAAAATGTTTCACCAAGCTGTTGCTGATACCGGAGGATCAAAGCACTCATGCATTACCTCCTAATCGCTGTGCAGACTTTTTGTTAAGCCATTCAGATAGCATCAATGAACTAAGGGCAATCACAATAGAAATGATACACAAACGCGCTGCTTCCATTTCCGCACCAGGGGTTTCAATAAAGGTATACATGGCCAATGGAATGGTTTGAGTTTCGCCGGGAATATTTGAAACGAAGCTGATCGTCGCACCAAACTCACCTAGGCTTCTTGCGAATGAAAGCATGGTGCCAGTAATGATCCCAGGGATCATCAAGGGCAAAGTTATCGTAAAAAACACGCGAACAGGTGAAGCCCCCAGTGTGGCAGCGGCCTCTTCAAGCTTACTGTCTACGGTTTCTAGGCTCAACCTGATAGAACGAACCATCAACGGCAACGCCACAACCACGCAAGCAAGTGCCGCGCCCTTCCAGCTAAAGCTGAATACAATACCAAACACGTCATTGAGCCACGAGCCAATAATGCCTTGCCTACCCATCATCACTAACAGTAAATAACCGATGACCACTGGTGGCAATACCAAAGGTAAATGGACAATACTCTCTACAATACTTTTGCCTACAAATTGCTTCTTAGCAAGCAGCCAGGCTAAGCCAATGCCGATAGGGATAAGCCATAAGATGGCAAACCCAGCAACTTTCAAGCTCAGCAATAAGGCTTGATATTCGTATTCCGATAAATACATCATTTAACGCACTTCAAATCCAAAACTGTTCAAGGTGTCCTTCGCTTTTTCGCTATTAAGGAAAGTATAGAACTCTTCTGCAACGACTGTATCGCTCAATCTCGCTACAGGGTAACGTATTGGCGTATGTAAATCTGATGGGAACGTCTTTACTAGGTTCACTTCTTTAGACAGCAGCGCATCTGTTTTGTAAACAATACCAAGCTTAGCCTCACTGCGCTCTACTAAAGCTAAGGCCATACGAACATTGTTACTTGGTGCTAATCTAGTCTTCACATCGTCCCATACACCTAACGTTTCTAACGCCTCTTTAGCGTAGATACCCGCAGGAACAGAAGTGGTATTGCCCACAGCAAGCCTTTCATTAGTAAGCAGTTTAGCCCATTGATCACCTTTTGACAGGCTCAGTGATATCGACGTCTCTTTTGGGGCTATCAACACAAGTTCGTTTTCACATAGATTTGTGACATTGTCACTAGAAACCAATTTACTATCGACTAGGTACGTCATCCATTTCTCATTTGCCGAGATAAAGATGTCGGCTGGTGCTCCTCTTTCGATTTGTCGTACCAAAGAAGATGTGCTCGCATACACAGGAATCACATCGACAGAATGGCCTTTCTCAAACTCTTCAACCAACAAGTTGACTGCATTGGTCATTGAAGATGCAGCATAAACTCGTAGCTTTTCGGCAGCCAAAAGATGACTAGAACTCAATACCGAAGTTAAGGCCATGGTTAAAAGGAAGACTCGCTTTTTCATTGTTATCACTTATCTATGTTCGTTTAGGTTCTTTAGCTAACTTCTAAATGGCGGCCAAAGCTGTTAATTCTGGCCAAAGCAGGTCAAGATTTAAGTACTCTTCGATGGCATCCGCGATTCGATTAATACCCAGCTCTTTAAGCTGTTCGTGGTCAATCGCTGTCACATCGTTGGCTCCTGCCCATTCGCAAATAAGCGACAACGCATCACTGTTGTCGAATACGCCATGCAGGTAAGTACCAAAAATCGAGTTGTCTTGATTTACAGCGCCGTCTAGGCTGCCAGATTCTAACTGAACCGGTAAGGCTGTTTCATTGACATCAGTCCTACCTACGTGAATTTCATAACCTTTTACTTGTGCTGATTTTCCATCCAGCGTCATGGTACCGCGCACGTTAGTTAAGGTTTTCTGTTGCGTTAAAGTCGTTTCAGTATCGAGATACCCTAACCCTTCACTGCTGCCGGGGTCACCCTCAACTCCATCCGGATCGTGTATGATCTTTCCTAGCATCTGGTAACCGCCACAAATACCCATCACTTTGCCGCCTAAACGTAGGTGGCGCTGAATATCTTTGTCCCAGCCTTGCTCTTTTAAGTAATCCAAATCGGCTCTTACTGATTTTGTACCCGGCAAGATAATCAAATCCGCGTTGTTTACACGCTCGCCTTTGCCTACGTAACGTAAATCAATGGAAGGATTGAGCCTTAGTGCATCAAAGTCTGTGTGATTGCTAATTCGGGTTAGCACAGGCACCACGACTTTAAGTTTAGCTTCTCCGTCAGACTCTTGGGCTGAAGTAATGGCATCTTCCGCTTCTAGGTTAAAACCATGGAGATATGGCAATACACCAATCACTGGCTTGCCGGTTTTCTCTTCTAGCCAATCAAGGCCAGATTGAAGCAGCGCAATATCGCCTCTAAAGCGGTTTATCACAAAGCCTTTTACGCGAGCTTGTTCAGATTCAGATAACAGAGCCAACGTGCCGTAGAGGTGCGCAAAAACGCCACCACGGTCAATGTCAGCAACAATGATCACTGGGATATCCGCCTTTTCAGCAAATCCCATGTTCGCAATATCATTTTCGCGGAGGTTAATTTCAGCTGGGCTACCCGCGCCTTCAATCATCACGCTTTCGTATTCTTCAGAAAGTCGGTCAAATGAGTCAATAACGGTATCCATCGCCACTTTCTTGTAATCATGATAGCCCGTTGCTTCCATATTACTGATCGCTCGGCCTTGCAGAATCACTTGTGCGCCAGTATCTGAATTAGGTTTTAGCAATACCGGATTCATGTGAACAGTGGGTTCAATGTTACAAGCTTGCGCCTGAACCGCTTGAGCGCGACCAATTTCGCCGCCATCTTTTGTCACCGCACTGTTTAACGCCATGTTTTGTGGCTTAAAAGGTGCCACTTTGATCCCTTTCCTTGCCAAAACACGGCATAAACCTGCCACCAAAACACTTTTTCCGGCATCTGACGTTGTCCCTTGAACCATAAGGGCGTTTAACGGTGATCGCATCTGTACTTAAATCCTTAATTTCTTAATGTTCAATTTATAGCTGTACGCAATATCTCTCTGCCTCCATCTTAACGTCATTGCCGAGTAGATGCTCAATAAAATGAATGGAAAATGAATGTGTTACTCACTCTGGATTCAACCCCAGTGTTGTTTAATAGCTCCATCGAAACGAAGCTTATGAACAATAAGCAGCGCATCAACAAATAAAACGTACTAACGAAAAGAAACGTTTCAAATTCAGAAAAACGTTTCTACTAAAAACAACATTAAGGGATTCACCATGAAAAAAACTGTATTAGCTATCGCATCTACTATTATCCTTGCTCCTACTTTCGCAATGGCTGGTGACCACAAAGATAACTCCAATCACGCCAACAACAGCAAGCACGAGAGCGCTATTGCTTACACAGGACCGATTGAAACCGTATCTGTTGCTACACTACTTGCTGACACAAGCATGTTCGCAGAGCAAGAAGCGATTGTGGATGGCAAGATTGTTCGTCAACTAAAGAATGACACGTTTGTCTTCTCTGATGGACAGAGTGAAATTCAGATCGAACTGGATGATGATATCCGTCTTGCGCAACCCCTAACCGCAGATACAAAGGTTCGCATCTTTGGTGAATATGAAGGCGGAAAGACACCTGAAATCGAAGTAGATCATATCCAGGTTCTATAAGCGATTAATATAAAAATACTGACTTTAAATAATTGGCCTGCATATTGCAGGCTTTTTTGTATTATACTGCCGCAAAATACAATTTATATGGAGTCACCATGCTAGGTTGCACGAATAAGACTGTCCTTTTAGGACTCGCTGCACTGTGTTCATTCTCTGCGTCTGCAAACAACTTTAACTACAACACATTCGAGCTGCGAATGGGGACTAGCCCAAGTACTTTCGGTGGTGAAGTCACGACAATGTTCACTCAGAACTCTCACTTTGTTGCTCGTATCGATTCAGAATTTGAAAGTGATTGGGATGCCGCAGTAGGTATGGGATTCAACGGCCCAATCAGTCAATTTGCTGACGTTACTGGTCAAATGCTGTTACACAACATTGAACGTAATGATGACAACCACATCAAAACAGAAATCAATATTGGCTTAAGAGCTTGGTTAATGGCAAACGTTGAAGTTAACGCACGCCTTGGACAACTGATAGACAATGATGACACTCGTTCTATTGTCGGTATTGGTGCTCGCTTCCACTCAACCGATCAACTGTCTGTTGGCCTTGATATGCGAAACAACGGTACTTACGGTCACCAAATCCTAATGTCGGCTCGATTCGGCTTCTAAGCCAGATTTCGTACCTAGGTTTTATTAATAAGCTAGGGTTTCGTCACTAAGTAGTAAATAGCCGAACAAACAAAAAAGCCCCGAACATATTAATGTTTGGGGCTTTTTTTTGTTAGATTCGCTGGCCGTTAGTCGTTCAACACCCTAACTACAACTTACTCTATAAGTTAACCATCAGCATCTTTTTCTGATGATCGAGGTACTCTTCGTAAGTGCCTTGGAAACTCACTAGCTGTTGGTCTTTCACATCGATGATGTGTGTTGCCAATGAAGATACAAACTCACGGTCATGGCTCACGAAGATAAGCGTGCCAGTGTAAACCTTAAGTGCATCGTTTAGGGCTTGGATAGCTTCCATGTCCATGTGGTTGGTTGGTTCGTCCATCACAAGCACGTTGATGTCTTGCATCATTAGCTTGCCGAATAACAGACGGTTCTTCTCACCACCAGAACAGTTGCGAGCTTTCTTGTTCGCATCGTCAGCCGTAAACAACAGACGACCAAGAATACCGCGCACCATTAGGTCATCGTGCTTCGCTGTACGCCATTGTGAGATCCAATCGAAGATGCTCAGGTCGTTATCAAAATCTTTAGTGCTGTCTTGTGGGCAGTAACCTACAGAAGCATTTTCAGACCATTTAACAATACCTTCGTTCTGCTCTAGTTCTTGAACTAGGCAACGTAGCAGCGTGGTTTTACCTACACCGTTCTCACCGATAACCGCAAGGCGTGTACCCGCTTCAAGCAGTAAATTACCACCAGTAAACAGTGTTTCGCCATCGAAGCCGTGACCAAGTTCTTGAAGTTCAAGAGCTTGACGGTGCAGTTTCTTACCTTCACCGAAATTGATTGATGGGCTCATACGGCTCGATGATTTCACTTCATCAAGCGTGATTTTATCCATTTTCTTAGCACGTGAACTTGCTTGCTTCGCTTTAGATGCGTTAGCACCAAAACGGTTTACGAAGTCTTGAAGCTCGCTGATTTCAGCCGCTTTCTTAGCATTGCTTGCTAGAAGTTGTTCGCGAATCAAGCCAGATGCTTCTAGGAAGTACTCGTAGTTACCTGGATAAATACGCAGCTCACCGTAATCGATGTCCGCCATGTGCGTACATACAGAGTTCAGGAAGTGTCTATCGTGCGAGATGATGATCATTGTACATTTACGTTGGTTTAGCTCTTCAGCCAGCCAGTTGATCGTATGAATGTCCAAGTTGTTGGTTGGTTCATCAAGTAGCAAGATATCTGGGTTTGCAAACAGTGCTTGTGCCAATAGCACACGCAGTTTCCAACCTGGAGCAACTTGCTGCATCAGACCGAAGTGGAACTCTTCCTCGATACCCGCTTGAATCAGGATGTCACCCGCGCGGCTTTCTGCTGTGTAGCCGTCCATTTCTGCGAATTCACTTTCAAGCTCAGCGACTTTCATACCATCGTCTTCACTCATTTCTGGCAAAGAGTAAATACGGTCACGCTCTTGTTTTACTTCCCAAAGCTTTCTGTCGCCCATGATTACAACGTCGATAACGCTGTACTGTTCGAATGCGAACTGATCTTGGCTCAAAACACCCAGTTTTTCTCCAGGAGTGATAGAAACGTTGCCCGAACTTGGCGTTAATGCGCCACTTAGGATTTTCATGAACGTTGATTTGCCGCAACCATTAGCGCCGATCAAACCATAGCGGTTGCCGTTACCGAATTTAGCAGAGATGTTTTCAAACAGCGGCTCTGCGCCAAATTGCATTGTGATGTTCGCGGTAGATATCAAAGAACTAATTCCTAAGCGTGTACTGACAGTTAATTATTAGGCAGAAAGATGTGCCTAAATAAGAAGTACGAAAGTATGGATTAAACATAAAACGAAGCGCGGATTATATAGAGATCAGGATCACATTGTCGAGGTTAAACAGTGAACGGATAGCGAACAATGGACAATTAAATGCATTTCGTCGGTTATTACGCCATAAATAGAAAAAATCCCCGCTAATTCCATTAGCAGGGATTCAATTTATCAAAACAGAAATGTCAGATTGAGTCAGAACTCATAGACTTAAATCTATTTAGTGATTTTCTTCTGAACGTATTTTTTGCTCACATCGACAACCGCAACATCTCTAAAGAAGCTTCTACCCAACAGAAGTGGGAAAGAAAGATGCGTTCGGTCGGCTAGAGTGAATTCAGTTTTGTCTTTTAGATCACCAATTTGAATCGAAGCAACTACCACAGCGCGTCGTTGTGTTCCTTCTGCGCTTGATTGCTTGATCTTCACCCAGCGTTCTACTGGTAAGCTGATTTCTTCCGTTGTGATACCGTCGTGTTCAATCTTGAACTTAACCCAGTCTTTTCCGTCACGTTCAAAATCAACAATATCAACCGCACTGATTGAAGATGTTGTTGCACCTGTATCTACACGTGCTTTAAACGCTTCTTTCAAACCAGGAACAAATACCCACTCTTCTTCACCAAGGATCAGTTTACCATCGCTTGTTTTAGTCGGCTTTGGAGCTGGCTTTTCTTCAGGCTTTGGCTTCGCTTCTGGTTCAGTTGGTTTTACTTCTTCAGCCTTCTCTGTGGGTTCCGTTACTTTCTGACCTTCAGTTGCATCAGTCTTTGAAGAATCATCCACAGCAGGTTGTTCTACTTGAGGCTTTTGTTCCGGCTCGGCAGGCACTTGAGTCGTCGTCGAACAAGCAAACAAGCCACCACTTAGCATTAAAACTACAATCGCTTTCCAGTTATACATTCAGTCACCTTCTATTTTGAAACGTTGGCTATCGCTTTAGCTACATAAGGAATATGAGATTCAGAAAGGCCTGCGATATTAATGCGTCCGTCACCAACACCATAGACTCCATATTCTTCACGTAATTGATTCATTTGAGTTTCTTTAAAGCCTAGTACACTAAACATGCCTTTATGGCTTTCAATGAAATCAAATTGTGACGTGTTATAAGTATTTCGCAATTCATCACATAAATTTTGGCGCAGATTTAACAAACGTTGCTGCATTTCACTCAGTTCTTGCTTCCAAATCGATGTTAGCTCTTGATTCTGAAGAATTGTTTTAACCAAAGCTGCACCATGGTCTGGCGGCATTGTGTAAGTAGAACGAGCAAGGGTAAGAAGTTTACCTTTAGCATTGCCAACGTGTTCGCTGTTCTTGCCAATCACGATAGCGGCACCCGTTCTTTCACGGTACAAACCGAAGTTCTTTGAGCAAGACGTTGTAATCAACATCTCTTCAACGTTATTTGCCATGTGTTGAAGACCTTTCGCGTCTTCTTCTAGGCCGTCACCAAAGCCTTGGTAAGCAATATCAACGAACGGTAAGAAACCATTCTTTTGCGATAACTTAGTGATTTCCTGCCACGCTTCAAAGTCGATGTCAGCACCCGTTGGGTTATGACAGCAACCGTGCAGTAGTACCACGTCTGATGGACCGGCTTTTGAAAGGTCGTCCAACATTTTTGCAGTATCAACTTGCTTCGTTTCAGGACTGAAGTAATTGTAGTAGCGAACTTTTAAGCCTGCCGCTTCCATCACCGGTTTGTGGTTAACGTAGCTTGGGTTTGAAATCCAAACTGTCGTGTCTGGTTGAGAAACTTTCATTAAGTCACCCAACATACGAAGTGCACCACTTGCACCCGGTGTTTGAATCGCAGCCACGCGATCCATTGCAGAAGTCCCTTTAAGCAGCAGATCAACCATGCTCTGGTTAAACTCTTCACAGCCTGCTAGGCCAACGTAAGCTTTGGTTTTCTGAGTTTCAACAACGATATCTTGAGCCTTAGAAACGGCTTTCATGATCGGTGTTTCGCCTTGGTCGTTTTTGTAAACGCCAATGCCTAAATCGACTTTATCAGTACGAGTATCGCCGCGGTAAGCAACAGAAAGAGATAGAATTGGATCTAAAGTTGGTTTTGGTAGATGTGAAAACATGAAAGTCACAACCCTTTGAAATTCAAGTAATGAATTTCACGTTAACATTTTAGTACTAAAATCAGAAACATTTTTTAATAGAAGCGCTTAGTTAGAATAAGTAATCAGAGATTGGTCGTTTTACATCACTAAACAGCGCAAATTTCGAACAGCTACTGATAAGTTATGAAATTATGGTGACTGGTTTAGTCAGTTCCCTATTAAGTTTCCAACCAAGAACCATGTTTGAATTGCCTAGGTGTCATTCCTGACCACGCCTTAAACCGAGTGCTAAAGTTAGCGGCATTGGGATATCCAACTATCTCGCCAATGTGTTGAATCGACCAATCGCTCGACCTGAGCAATCGTGCAGCGTATTCCATTCTCATACGCATAATATGCGTCATCGGGCTATGAGAATAATAACGTTGGCACAAACGATGGAAATGCGGCTCTGAGCACGGGAATAGGTTTGCTAGCTCATGCACATTCCACTCTTTGTGAAGCTGCTTTTGCACGTTATCGAACACACGCCTCAAGCGAATCAAATTTCGAGATTGCTGCTGCGGGACTGGCGCATTAATCATGAACTCTATTTGCGCTACGCTGTGAATGGCAATCGCTCCACCTAAATCAATGGGCAAGGCAATACTTCTCAGCAAGGTATGAATACAAGACGAAACAACTTCTGCTGCCGGAGAGAGCGTATAACTCACCTCATCACTGACGACATTATCCCATTGCTTGTCAGGCGATAGAAAGATCCACGCGATCTGCCATGTTTCTTCCTCAATACCAAAACCGTTCTCAACGCCTGCAGGCACAGTAATACACGAACCTGGCTCGAGAATATATCGACACCCTTCACTTTCGAGCCACCCTTTGCCTCTTACGGTATACAGCAACATGTGTTTTTGTTGGTTTTTTCGATAGACAGAAAAGAAATCGCGGCACGATGCTGTCCCACATTGAACGATACCGAGCTCTTCGAATGCCAATACATGGCTTTGATCGACAAACTCTTGATGCGTCTTTTCAGAGATCTCGTACCGTTCTTGTTTATCACTCATTCCATTGCTAGCTCGTTCATGTTGCCAAACTACCAAAGTAGATAGTTTGACAAAAGTTTGTGATGAGTCTGAACAATACAGCTAAAACAAATGCCGATACACTTCTCGCATATTCAACAGAGGGGAAATGCGATGCTCTCGACATATCGTCATTTAGATAAAGAATTTTGGCAAAAGCTATTACACATCGGTTTACCTGTCTCACTGCAAACCATGTTGTTTTCATTGCTCGGCGTGGTCGATATTTTCATGGTCAATCAGCTTGGTGATGCAGCAACCGCAGCAGTCGGCGTTGGCAACCGTATCTTCTTCTTTAACTTGATCATGGTATCGGGAATCAGTGGTGCAGTCAGTGTGCTAGCTTCGCAATATTTTGGTGCGGGCGATTTCAATGGCATTCGACGTGTCTTGTCGCAATCTTGGGCATTGTCTATCTTTGCCATCATCCCTTTTGTTTTGATTTATACATTGGTTCCTGAATCAGTCGTGTCTGTGGTGGCCTCAGACCCTGATTACGTCCGCTTGGCAACGGATTACCTTTGGATAACAGGAGCCAGCCTTATTGGTACCGCCGTAGTTGTGCCGCTAGAGAGTGCACTTCGTTCTGTGGGCGAAGCTAAGCTACCCACCAAAATCAGTATTTGGGCGATCGTCGTAAATGCGATTCTCAATGCGCTGTTGATCTTCGGACTATTTGGCTTTCCAGAACTCGGCGTGGTTGGCGCAGCGATTGGCACCACGGTTTCTCGATTCTTTCAAACGATTGCACTGCTTGTGATGGCGAGAAAACATTATGCACATCTATTCCCAACAATAGAGAGTTGGCGTGATGCAATCTTACCTAAACACAGAAAGAAGTACTTTAAGATTGCTATTCCTATGTTAGTTCACGATACGGCATGGGCTGGTGGAATACTGATTTACAACGTCATTGTAGGTCAGATTGGCGTTGGTGAACTGGCGATCATCTCACTGTTATCGCCAGTTGAAAGTATCTTAATTTCAGCCTTCTTAGGCTTTGCGGTTGCCGCTTCAATCATTCTGGGTAACGAGATCGGCGCGAAGAATTATCAACGTGTTGAAAATACCGCTTGGGGCTATGTACTTGTGAGTTGTGCGCTTGCGACACTATTGGCACTGCTATGCTTTATCGCCAAGCCAGCCATTGTTCAATTAATCGATTTAACGCATCTGGAGCTCAAAGATACAGCGGTCAACGTCGCCTTGGTGATGGCAGCAGGGATGATATTAAGAGTATTCAACATGGTTGGCATCGGAGGTGTTTTAAAGAGTGGTGGGGACATCAACTACAGCATCTTCATCGACATATTCGGCCAGTGGGCGATTGGTATCCCCCTCGCCTATTTCACCGCTTTAGTGCTTGGCTGGTCTTTAGAATGGGTGTTGATGATTGTGTTACTGGAGGAGTTAGTGAAGATAGCTTTAACTAGCCAGCGGATTCACTCTAAGAAATGGATCAACAACCTAATAGAAGAGCCAGACCAGCTAGCTGCTTGAACAGTAGTTTGAGCGAATAAACAAAAAGAACTCACACCCAAGGGCCGATTGGTTGCATTGCGCTAACCATGACGCCCTTTTTCGTTTTACGAGTATACGAAGTCACGACAACCGTTATATGTCAGTAAATCGATGAATGATTTGGTTTGAACTGCCACGCCAATCGAGCATTGGATCCGCTTTGTCTTGCTCAAAACGACCATCAATCAAAGTATCCACGTATTCAAGCACTTGCTTCTGCTTTTCATCTAGCTCGTCTAGCTCGTAACCGGTCCACATCCAGATGTCTTTGCCTTCGCACTCCGCTTTTACACGTTGCACAAGCTTAAGCACTTCAGACACATTTGCCGGATGCATTGGGTCGCCACCAGAAAGTGATAAACCACGACGCTTGATTCGCGGATCATTGAGATCAGCGATAATTTGGTCTTGTAGTTCTTGAGTAAACAAATGCCCAGAGTCCAACCTTTGCGTCGACTGGTTATAGCACCCGCGACACTGGTGTACACAACCCGACACAAACAAAGTGCAGCGTGTTCCTGGGCCGTTTACAACGTCGATTGGGTGATATTGATGATAGTTCATAAGGCAGTATTGAAAACTCGTGATGGCTTAATAGTTTGAAGCGAAATGCTGTAAGTGCTGAAATAAAAGAATTGGTATCGACATAACGCCGATACCAATCTTATTTCTTGAAACCTAGCTCTTCTAAATTGACTAGCTAAAGATCGCAGATCTTAATTAAGATCCTTCGTTAGATTAAAGATGCTTCACGCGACGTTTAACTTCTTCTTGCTTGCCGAAGTTAAATGGGCGTGCATCTGGGCTACCAAGGTAACCACAAACACGGCGCGTTACCGATACTTTGGTTGAGTCATGGTTGCCACACTTAGGACACGTAAAGCCCTTACTTGTACAGTCAAACTCACCGTTGTAACCACATTCGTAGCACTCATCAATTGGCGTGTTGGTGCCGTAGTATGGTACGCGTGTGTAGCTGTAGTCCCATACGTTTTCTAGCGCTTCGATGTTCTTCTGCATGTTCGGGAATTCGCCGTAACAGATGAAACCGCCGCTAGATATTTCAGGATAAGGCATCTCGAAATCGATCTTGTCGTATGGGTTCACTTTCTTCTGTACATCTAAGTGGAAGCTGTTGGTGTAGTAACCACGATCCGTTACACCATTAATCACACCAAACTCTTTGGTATCGATGCTGCAGAAACGACTACATAGGTTTTCACTTGGTGTGCCGTATAGGCTGAATGCGTAACCTGTCTCTTTTGTCCAAGATTCCACTTCACGTTTCATGTACTCCACCAGTTCAAGCGCTTTAGCACGCATTTCGCCGTCGTCGTACAAATGAACGTCAGTGCCGTAAAGCGCGGTCATTGCTTCGTGGATACCAATGTAACCAAGAGAAACAGATGCACGGCCGTTCTTGAAGATATCAGCAATAGAGTCGTCGGCTTTCAAGCGAACGCCACATGCACCTTCCATGTATAGGATTGGAGCAACACGCGCTTTAACGTTTTCTAGACGAGAAATACGAGTTTCTAGCGCACGGCGAGCTAGCTTGAGTTTTTCATCAAGTAGTTCGTAGAACTTAGCCATATCTTGTTTTGCGTTAATCGCGATACGTGGCAAGTTCAAGCTAACAACACCTAGGTTGTTACGGCCTTCATGAATCAACTCACCATTTTCTTCGTAAGTATTCAAGAAGCTACGGCAACCCATAGGCGTTTTAAATGACCCTGTCACTTCTACTACTTTGTCGTAGTTAAGAATGTCTGGGTACATACGCTTAGACGCACACTCAAGCGCCAATTGCTTGATGTCGTAGTTTGGATCTTGCTTCTGGTGGTTCAAACCATCTTTGATTGCAAATACCAGTTTAGGGAATACCGCTGTTTTGCGGTTCTTGCCCAAACCAGCAATACGGTTCTTCAAGATAGATTGCTGGATCAGTTTTGAACCCCAGCTTTCACCTAGACCAAAACCAAACGTCACGAATGGTGTTTGACCATTAGCGGTATGTAGCGTGTTTACTTCGTACTCTAGAGATTGGAATGCATCGTAACACTCTTTCTCTGTACGAGAGATAGCAAAAGCTTCTGGGCTATGAATGTCCCACTCTTTCGCTAATGACAAATGCTTCTCGTAGCTCGCCATTACGTAAGGTTCAAGAACCTCATCGATACGGTTAATCGTTGTACCGCCGTAAATGTGGCTCGCCACTTGTGCGATGATCTGTGCTGTTACCGCTGTCGCCGTAGAAATAGACTTAGGCGTGTCGATTTCTGCGTTACCCATCTTGAAGCCATGCGTTAACATGCCTTTCAGATCGATAAGCATACAGTTAAACATTGGGAAGAACGGTGCGTAGTCTAGATCGTGGTAGTGAATATCACCACACTCGTGAGCTTGTACGATGTCACGTGGCAAAATGTGAGTTTTCGCATAGTGTTTAGCCACGATACCCGCCAGCAAATCACGCTGAGTTGGGATAACTTTGCCGTCTTTGTTGGCATTCTCATTGATCAGATCAACATTGCTTTCTTCGATCAAACCTTCGATCTCGCGAGTTAAAGCGCTTTGCTTTTCACGTGCGATGTCGCGGTCATGACGATATTCAATGTAGGCACGAGCCAGAGACTTATATGGTCCCTGCATTAGCTCGTTCTCGACCATAGTTTGAATTTCAGAGATATGAACTTCATCGTAGTCTTCGAGCTTCAACTCAACTGCTAATGCCACATTCAGTGCATAAATAGCAATTTCCTTATCGGCTTTGTCTGATGCTGCTTCCACTGCAGCTTGGATGCGATCTCTACTGAATGGAGCTCTTGAGCCATCACGCTTGATTACGATTGATTTCACCACTTCTCCTTACTCTTGATGTATTCACAGACTTATCCACAAACACACTATATAGAGCGATTTATCGTTTAACTAACACTAGATATTGTGGCGTATTTAACGAGAACCACCAACTTTGAGTATTGATTTAGATCAATAAAACTCTCACGCTGACTAAGATCAATTCAATATTATTACGCTAGTTCTCAAGTCGAAAAGAAACAATGTAACAATAAAAAAACTGCTAAAAAGAGTTGAATTTTTGGTAAGTGTTGTAGGATAACGGCTCAACTATATTGGACGACAAAATCAGGGATATTTGGGATGAAACGACTTCAAAACTGGATAATGTTAGGCTGCTTACTCAGTAGCCAGACATTTGCTGAACCTTTGACCATATCCAGTTGGAATATCGAATGGTTATCAACCAACGAGGCTGTGAATAAGTTTTCTGCCCAACGTGATCAAACTGATTTCGACAAACTTGAAGAATACTTTCAATCCTTAGATGCGGATGTGGTCGCCTTTCAAGAAGTCGATGACGTAAATGCCATTCAGCGCGTGGCTGGCGATCAATACAAGATATTGATGTCTGACCGAGCATTACCAGAAAACAGTAACCATCAGTTCAAAGAAGTGAACCAATACACAGGCTTCGCAGTTCGTAAAGGAATCACACTCACCGATTACGCTGATTTTCCTCTGGAATCGAATACTAACAGCAAGCTTAGGTTTGCCAGTTACGTGGTCGTTGAAACAGGCTCGAAACCAATTCACATGTTGTCTGTACATTTAAAGGCAGGCTGCAGCGGCGCGTATAAGTCTAACCGCGATTGTTCACGCCTAAAAGACCAAGCTCAACAACTGAATAAGTGGATACAACAAAGAGAACGTAACGGTGAAGACTATGCGATCTTAGGCGACTTCAACCATAACCTATCCTACTCAAGAGATTGGATGTGGAAGGATTTAACTGAAAACACGGATGCTCGTTTGGCGACAAGAAAGACCCGTGCGGATTGTAAGGTTCGCTCAAATCGTAATAACCACCGCACACACCAATTCCGCTCTGTGATTGACCACATTGTCGTTAGCGATTCATTGAGTGCATCACCTGCAAAGCAGAAGGTATTTGAAACGCAAGATGTGTTGGACTACAAACTCAGTGACCATTGCCCAGTTTCAACGACTATTAAATAATAGATAGAAATGTACAAAGAGGCTGACTGGCTTCTGATTAAAGAACGTCAGCCTCTCAATACTCATATCAAGCCTATGCGGTCAGCGATAGGTTTAACGTTAACAAATTTTATTCGTTCGACCTGCCAACCACATTCCCGCCAGCATGCTTATCATAAACACCCACACAGTTGGGTTACCGCCACTAAGACTTGTAACTGCAGGCCCTGGACAAAAGCCTGCGAGCCCCCAACCGAGTCCAAACGCTGTTGAACCTAGAATCAGTTTTCTGTCGATTAGCGGGTTGTTACGGCTATCTAACGGCTCGCCATTGATTGCTTTAGCGCGCTTTTTAATGACTAGGTGATAAAACGGAGCGAACACCAGTAGCGCACCGCCCATGACGAATGCCAAGCTGATGTCCCAATCGCCAGTCAAATCTAAAAAGCCAAGCACTTTGTTCGGGTCAACCATGCCTGAGATGATCATACCCATGCCAAACAAGATTCCAGCCAATAAACCGACAATGATAGTAAATGAAGAATTTTTCATTATGCCCCCAACCCTATCAGGTTTTTGATAAGCACGGTGGCTATTGCCACACCCATGAATACACACGTTGCGATAATCGAGCGTTTAGACAAACGCGCCATCCCTACAATGCCATGTCCGCTAGTACACCCATTCGCCGTTTTAGTGCCAAAGCCGACTAACAGACCAGCAATAACGACTACCAAGAGGTTCATCTCTTCCAATTGAGGGAGTTGGTAACCGGTAGGAATTAACAACCAACCACTTACGATCATTCCAACAACAAATGCGATACGCCAATGCTTGTCAGTTTTATCTGTATCCACGCCTTTGCTTTCTTTGTTGCTGGTTCCAACTGGTAATAAACGGCTGACAATGCCACTAATACCTGCAACTCGACCAATGCCCAACATTAAAACAATGGCCGACACGCCTAACAGCATGCCACCGAAAAAAGCATTCCAAGGAATCAAACTAAGCACAGACCTCTCCTATTCACAAACATCATAAACTCATAACAACCTTTAAATTAGAGTTTACTAATAAATATAAATTAGTCAATGCTAATGTAATGGCGTTATGTTTCGATTTGTAAGTTTGGAATTAACAAACGCCCAGCATGAAAAAGCCCCTAGGCGTTAACCTAAGGGCTTAAGATTTATTCTGTCTTTTCCTAAAGAAGTTATTTGCTCTTGTTCTTCTCAGCTATCCACTGCGACATGTACTTAGTGCTCGCCATACTATGGTGCTTGAGCATTGAACCAAAGAAATTATCCAGTCGATGCGAATCAAGCTCAGAATCTAACGCAATCAGTCGCTCGATCAATTTTTCGCCCAGTTGATTCTGTTCATAGTGCGCTTCAAGAATTGAATGACATTGGCTTTGAGCTTTAAGCCATTTCTCTTCATCTTTATAAAGAGCGACTGCTTGTTCAACAAATTCGTCGATATCATCTGCAACCGCGCCCGGCCATTGCAACTCACCTTGTGGCAACATCCCTTCACGACCAATTTCGCTAGTCACGTTGGGAGTTTGCAACTTCATAGCATCAAGTAACTTACCTTTAATACCTGCACCAAAACGTAATGGCGCAACACAAACACGCGCCTGTTCCATTACTTCTTGAGCGTCTTTGGCCCAACCTTTAATATGGAAGCCGGTTTTAGGGTTGTGCAAAGCCGTTGCTTTCGGCGGCGGATAAGATCCGTAAATATGAAGTTCAGTATCAGGCAGCTGCTTACGAATCTTCGGCCAAATCTTCTGTAACTGAAGCACAGCATCCCAGTTAGGCGCATGTCTAAAATTACCTATCGTCATGAAATGCTTACGTTCTTCAAAGCTTTTCGTACTTTCAGGCAACGTGTTGAGATCAACCATGAACGGCAGATGATGTAACAGCTTTGGATCGATATTGAACTTAGATTGGAGCAGTTCCATCTCATGGCTTGAGATGATCAACGAAAGATCACAGCGTAGAATCGCGGCAATTTCACGTTTCGCCAAATCACTGTACAAGTGCTCTTTGGTCAGTTCTGTCTCTTTCTTAACAGCTTCATGTCGAGCATTGCGTAGGAACTGTAAATCTTCAGTATCCAACAGCTTAAAGGCATTCGGACATACCTTCTCAACGCGCCAACCGAACTGCTCTTCCATCATGAAACGGTCAAACATCACGACATCCGGCTGCAGCTCTTCGATGTACTGGTCAAAGCTATCGCAATTTAGCTGAATAGATTGGCTTGTGATGCCCTCTTCAGAGAGATCAATCATGTGCTCGGTTTCTTGAGCTGGCGTTGCGAACTCAACGGACCAACCTTGTCGCTTAAATAGACGTAAAAGTGACATCATATGGCTACCAGCCGCCGATGAATTCGGTTCTGGCCAAACGTAGCCAATTGCTAAAACTTTCTTCAAAACACTTCCTAAGAAATAACAAAAGGGGCTGTAGAAGTCCCTAATTAAACGTAAATCAATTTACATCGCTGATTATAATTGGTTCTAAGTACTCAGCGATCAGATTCGTTCACCCACATTGCGAGCTATCATAAGCACTTCATCCGCAGAGTACAGGTTTGAAATCGTGGTTTCGACTTCTGCACCCAACGTCGATTGATAAAGCTTTTGTGCAAAGTTGTCTGCTCTGGTGGTCACTAATACATGTTTTAGTGTCGAGCCTTGCTCTGCTAGCTTGTGCTTCACTTGGGGCAAGGAGTCTAGAATCAGCTTTTTGCCTAATCCTTGCCCCTGCGCGCTCGGTAACACAGCAAGTTGCTCTAGTTCCAAAACAGCTTCAGGTCTAAACCCACTCTTTTGCACCCAAATTATGTAGCCGACAATCTCACCTTCACTCTCTGCAACGAAGTTAAGAAAGCGTGGTGCAGCGCTTAAGTTACATTGTAACCAATCTTTTGAGTTTTGCTGTCGAACAAAAGTAGCTTGGTGAACTAAAGCCGCCCCATCAAGGTCGGCTTTTGTCATAAAACGAACTTGCGCGATGCTACTACTCATTCTCAGAATTAGGACGCGTTTTACAGTGTAAAATGGCTCTTTCTAAAAGCTCTAAAGCCGACTTATCTGCTTCTGGAAGCTTAGCGTCCGACTGACCTAACGGTTCAACACGGCTACCCCATTTAATATGACCAGCACCCCAAGTTAAACCGGCACCGAATGCCGCCACAAGGATGTTTGAGTTAGGTTTAACAAAGCCTTGCTCTAACGATTCACACAATGCAATTGGCACAGTCGCAGCCGACGTGTTGCCGTAGTTTTGAATGTTCACAAACGCTTTCTCACGTTCAATGCCCGCCATGTCGCACAGAGTTTGAATGATTCGGATGTTTGCTTGGTGTGGAATCACTACATCGATGTTGTCTGTTGAGATGCCAGTGCGGCTCAATACTGTGTGTGCTGCTGCACCCATGCCTTTAACCGCACGTTTGAAGATCTCTTTACCTACGAAATCAAAGTCCCAGTAACCGTTGTCAGCAGCGAAGCGATCCATAGAAGTACCGAACTTTGGTACTGCTAAAATATCGCGGCCTTCCGCGTCACAACCGATCTGCGCTTCTTGCAGGCCAACTTGCTCTTCAGTACGCGATAGAACCACAGCGCCAGCACCATCACCAAATAGAACCGCAGTATCACGCTTGGTCCAGTCAATGAAGAATGAAAGACGTTCTGCGCCCACAACGATCGCATTGCGGTAGTTGCCGGCTTGAATTAATCGAGTCGCGGTTTCAACACCGTAAATGAAGCCAGTACATGCTGCATTAAGGTCAAAAGCCGCTGCGCTCTTGATACCTAGGTTCTGTTGAACCTTAGACGCAGTATTTGGAATAAGAGAATCAGGGCTGCACGTTGCGATGATCACGAGATCGATATCATCGGCAGTAAGGCCAGCACACGCCATTGCGTGTTGAGCAGCAACAGTCGCTAGCTCAGAGGTATTTACATGACTGATACGACGGTTTTCGATACCAGTTCGAGTACGAATCCACTCGTCAGACGTATCAATGAAAGTGCTTAAATCATCGTTGGACAGCACGGCTGGTGGCAGACACTTTCCCCAGCCAGTAATCTCGGCGTAAAATTTTGTCATCATTTACCTGTTTATTGTTTGTTTTTATTTAAGTATCGTATTCTTGTTTTAAACAGTATAAGCGTTCCGTGCGTGATTCGTAAATCGCGTTAGACACGGAGTAGCGATAAAAAGAGAAAGTTATGTCTACATTCAACACACGTTGCCCTTCTTGTAATGGCGTAAACCGAGTTCCTTCAGAAAGAATTTCAGAAAGCCCAACCTGCGGTAAATGCAAAACAGCATTGCTCGATGGCGCTCCTATCGAGGGAACGTCACTTAATTTCCAATCTATCTTAAACAGTTCACAGCCTGTGGTTGTCGATTTCTGGGCGACATGGTGTAACCCATGTGTTGGCTTTGCGCCAGTGTTCAGTGACGTTGCTAAAGAGCGTTCGGGAGATGTTCGATTCGTTAAGATTGATACTGAAGCTCAGCAACAACTTGCCGCAATGTATCAAATCAGAAGTATTCCGACGGTAATGGTGTTTAAAGATGGCAAACGTGTCGATACGATTAACGGTGCGCTACCAAAAGGTCAATTTGATCAATGGCTTAATCAAGCTTTAACTAAGTAAGTTTGTTTCAATTCTTTGAGTAATCAACAAACAAAATAGGTTAAGGAATCTTAATAAATAAGGCTCCCTAACCTATTGTAAATCCGTCTGTTTTCTCTAATCTTGCCGGCTAACCAGTCATTTCATGCTCTGCGCTCTCATTCGCGCCTTGCTTATTTGTACTGCCTTTCTTATCCAAGCTATATTGCTCTTTAATCTGATCAGCGACTTTCTCAGCAATCATTATGGTTGGCGCATTAGTATTGGCCCCGACTAATGTCGGCATAACCGACGCATCAATGACTCTTAAGTTGTTCAACCCATAGACTTTAAGGTTTTTATCCACCACGGCTAATGAATCACTGCTATGTCCCATTTTACATGTTCCAACGGGGTGATATTGGGTATCAGCCCGGTTACGGATATCTTGCTCAATAGCCTTGTTATCATTGGCATCGACAGGATAAAAAGCATTGCCACGGATATCATCGAACGCTTCGCTTTCTAGCATTTGATACTGCTTCTTCCACCCTTTAATCATAATCTCCATGTCTTCTGGATGACTGAAAAATGCAGGATCGATCTTAGGTGGATCGTATGGATCGGCGCTATTCAGTGTCACGGTGCCATGGCTTTTAGGTCTCAGCAAAGTGACGTGTGAGGTAAAGCCATGACTGGTATGAATTTTTCTCGCATGGTCATCGACTACTGCGACCACAAATACAAACTCTAAATCCGGCACAGCGATATGATCATCGGAACAAAGAAAACCGATTCCCTCTGCAAAGTTACTGCTCATCTTGCCACGGCGTTCTTTATGCCATAGCGGTAAAGCTTTGGTCATTTCAGATGCCATTTGCAATGAAATCCCGAACGTTTCGCGCTTTTCGCTGCATTTATATGAGTGAACCAAGTCGATATGATCTTGCAGGTTCTTACCCACTCCCGGTAACTCATGAACTTGCTCGATGCCATGAACCGCCAACTCATCTTTAGAACCGACGCCCGATAGCAACAGCAACTGGGGAGACCCAAAAGCCCCAGCCGACAAAATGACTTCCTTGTTGCATCGGATCTGATAACGCTTGCCATTCGAGCCATATTCAACCCCGACCGCTTTTTTACCCTCAAACAAAACCTTATGTGTGGTTGCTTTGGTCACGACGGTGAGATTTGGACGCGAGAGATTTGGCGTCAAGTAAGCCTTGGCAGCACTACATCGTTCACCATTCAGCTGAGTCACCTGCGTCGGCATTGCACCAAACTGAGCGGCACCGTTGATGTCTTCATTGCGAGGAACACCTATCGACTCACAGGCGGTTAAGTAGCGTTCCAACATCGGGCTTGGTGACCTTAGGTTCGCCACATTCAATGGACCACCTTGGCCGTGATACTCATCTTGATGGACTTCGTTATTCTCTGCTTTTTTAAAGTAAGGCAGACACGATTCATAATTCCAGCCAGCATTGCCCAAACTTTCCCATGTGTCGTAGTCATAGCGATGCCCACGGGCGTACATCATGGCATTGATAGAGCTTGAGCCACCGAGTGTCTTACCTCTCGGTTGATAGCCCTTACGGCCATTTAAACCCGGCTGTTCAACGGTCTCGAACGCCCAGTTGTTGAGTTTGGTCGGCATCATAGCCACAACACCAACTGGAGTATGAATAAATGGGCTCGTGTCTTTGCCACCAGCCTCCAATAAACAAACGGTCGTGTTTGGATCTTCAGACAGCCGAGAAGCCAACACACAACCAGCGGAGCCTCCGCCTACGATAATAAAGTCATAGTTATCCATTGATTGCCTCCGCGACTTCTACAGGGTGCAACTCTCGCTTCAAGATTTTACCTGTTGCCGTCATGGGTAACGCACTACGAATGAACACCTTACGAGGGTATTTATAATCCGCGAGTTGCTCACGACACCAAGCCATCAAGGCTTTACTATCACATTGAGTATGCTCGTGAAGCACCACATGGGCATGAATCTCCTCACCTAACTGATCATGATGTTCACCCACCACTGCCACCATTTCCACATCAGGGTGACACATCAATACTTCTTCGATTTCTCGCGGATAGACGTTGTAACCACCTCGGATAATCATGTCTTTCACACGATCAACAATGAACAAGTTTCCATGCTCATCAATGCGTCCGATATCGCCTGTTAAAAACCAACCATCTCTGATCGCTTCTGCCGTTGCTTCAGGTCGTTGATAGTAACCTTTCATAACGCTTGGGCTCTTAATGCACACTTCGCCCAATTCTCCCATTGCGACGGAGTTACCTTGTACATCAGTAATCTTGATAAGGTGACCACACAGCGGTTGACCAACACTGCCCGAGAGACGATCGCCATCAATATGATTGAAAGTCGCAACCGGCGCTGTTTCAGATAAGCCGTACCCTTCCAATACCGGTAACTCAAAGCGCGATTCAAACTGACGAATTACCTCAAGTGGCATCGAAGCACCACCAGACACACCAAGCCTTAAGCTGTGTTTGACCTGCTCAGAACGCTCTAAAGATTCTTCCCCGGCTCTTAATAGAGCGATATACATGGTAGGAACGCCAGCAAAGACACTGACTTTATGGCTAATGATCTGATCGATCACCAGTGACGGCTCAAAGCGTGGAATCAAGACCATGGTTGACCCCGTCAACACGCTCGCGTTCATCATGACAGTTTGGCCAAAGCTGTGGAACAGAGGAAGCGTAGCCATGGTCGTGTCGCTGTATTCCAATCTCATAAGATACTGTGACGACATCGCATTGGTTTGCATGTTGGTGTGAGAAAGCTCAGCGCCCTTTGGCTGACCCGTTGTGCCAGAGGTATAAAGGATCACAGCGGTATCATCACCATAGCAAGCGACAGATTCAAAAGGACTCAAAGGTTGTGTTAGCCAGTCAGCGATTGATTCATGCTGCTCATTTGTTTCTGAAGTAGTGTTTGCGCTTGTCGGGATAGGCATCTCGACAAAGTGTTCACAGTGCTTTGCCTGCTCAAAACCTTGTAAACCATAGCGACCAATTGGAAGCTCTTCACTGCCCTCAAAGCATAAATAAGCTTTCGCATCAGAGTCATTGAGGTGATAAGCGATCTCTCTAGCCTTAAACAACACGTTTAAAGGCACAACGACACAGCCTGCTTTTAGAATGCCGTAATAAGCAATGGGAAAATAAGTGACATTGGGACACGACAGCGCGACCTTATCTCCCTTCTGCAACCCAAGTCTTTTCAAGTTAGCAGCCACGTTTCCAGAAAGTTGTTCTAACTGAGCGAAGCTGACTTCATCCGAGCCCATACGTAGAGCAGCTTTAGTTGGAAAAAGCGAAGCACTACGCTCCAAATTAACAGCAAGATTGTGCATCCATGATCTCCTTATGCGGCTTAGACCTGTTAGTGGCGGTCACCGTAGACGTTCTAATCGTTGTAATAAGTGTCTTTCTTGTAATCACGAGCCTGCGCACTGGTGTGTCATGTAGGTAAGAGTATTTATTTATTGAGCAAAATAGTAGTTATTGAGCAAAATGTCTGAGACGCTCCAATGTGCAACCCAAGAAATTACAACATTTTGGTAACATTTCGAACAGGTTTCAAAAAGACAAAAACCGGTGAAATTCGGACAAAGCCTGCGCAAGCCCAATAAAACCTTGCACACATAAACCAAAATTTGGAACAAGCTTGCGAAAGTGAGAACAAGCAACAGGCATAAATGTTAAAAGTTCGGTTAAAATATCGATATTCAACAAGAGGCAGCTTATGGAATACACCGCAGTTTACGAACCCGATATGCAAGCATTCGGCATTCTGGATCTTCAGTTGCTGCATCGTTACCTATCACCTGCTCTCTGTATCGAAGAGTTACTCGAAGGCAGTAACATCGATGCTCTCCAACTCAACACACCGGATACACACATCACTTTGGCGCAAAAGCTTGCTGTGTTCAGTAATGCGTTAGCGAACACAGATGAAGGTGGTTTAGGGTTAAGAGTCGGCCAACAAGCACGATTTAGTGACTTTGGTGTTTTGGGTTATGCGGTATTCAGTAGCGAAACGCTGTTGGATGCTTTACTGATTGGGTTCAAGTATCTGCAACTTGCTGGCCCAGTTCTTAGAAAGACCATGTCAGTAGAAGACAACGTTGGCTACTTTCGGGCAGAGCAACTGATCGAACTTGATTCTTTACTGCCCTTTTGTTGTGAATACTGGTTCGCGGCGATACACAGTTTGTGCGAAGAAGTCTTGCAACAACCCTTTCCTTCTCAAGTGATCCGATTCCCCTATCCAAAACCTGAATACGGGGATCTTTATACAGAAGTTTTTGGTTGCCCGGTTGAATTCAATAGTGACCGTCTTGAATGGGAGTTTGACGCAACCACCTTGTATTCGTCTCTTCCTACCGCCAATACCATCACTTTACAGATGTGCTTAAAGTCGTGTGATGACATGTTGGCAAAAGTCAGCGCACCCACCAGCCTCAAAGAGAAAGTCTCACAGATGCTGATTGAAAGGCCGGGATGTTACCCTTCGATAGAATCCATTTCTTCAGAACTCGGCATGTCTTCTCGAACACTGCGCCGTCACCTAAAGGCTGCTGATACAAGCTATCAGAAGATACTTGATCATGTTCGCT
Organism: Vibrio sp. T20; assembly: GCF_007858795.1. Taxonomy (NCBI): domain Bacteria; kingdom Pseudomonadati; phylum Pseudomonadota; class Gammaproteobacteria; order Vibrionales; family Vibrionaceae; genus Vibrio; species Vibrio sp. T20. The sequence continues at coordinate 32,615 of NZ_VFEB01000077.1, read as the reverse complement.
ATCACCTTTCCCGGCACTACCTTTCTTCAACTCAAATGAGTATTGAAGAGATATCTGAACGAGTTGGCTTTTCTGATAGTGCTAACTTTCGACATGCCTTTCGTAAGTGGAGTGGTAACTCGCCACGCCAATACCGTAAAGAAGCGCTCTTATCGTAAACTGCACTTCAAATTTAATTTCAACGCTACAAATAAATTTGTTTTCACCCTCTTAATTAAATAGCCAATGAACAAGGGTTTAACGGCTTTTTGACCACATAAAATCTCGTAAAACGATTAGGGCGTGTTGACCTTTCGTGGTTAAATTTTGTTCGAGATAAAAGCGTTTTAATCGCGGCGAGGGAGAAGTAGCCTAGCCATTCTAAGCAAATCTCCCTCAACAAAGAGTAAAACGCTTTTAGCCGAACCCTTCGGGCAGCGTTTGCTGGTCATTTTTACTACGTTATCGGCTTCTCATGTAGACTAGCTACACATCAAAGCCTCTGCCTTGTATAAATCCCCAGCAATTCGCTGCAAAAATCAGCTCGAAAGATCAACACGCCCTAAACATCGCAACGGTATTTTAGCTTAGTCAGTCGATAAATTTCTTTTATCTTAACGACCATTTTTATTCGTTTTACCCAATTCAGTTTCTCCCCCATAGTCGCGGAAAATTCATCGTTTCTTTTACTATTTAGAGGCTCCTGCATTGGACAACATCCAACCAACAACTCGCATAACTGTTCCTGTTATTGCATTGTCTTTTTACGCGATCGCTTCAGGCTACTTAATGAGTTCATTACCATTAATGCTGTCTGAGTATGGCTTAGACAAAGATCTATCGAGTTGGTTGGCGAGTGCATTCTATGCAGGTCTACTGGCTGGTACATTATTGATTGAACGTGCCATTGCGCGTGTTGGTCACAAAGACGCGTTCGTCATCGCATTGAGTGTGTTCATCGCAACGATCCTTGTATTGCCATTGATCCCACACCAAGCTGTATGGCTATTAGCTCGCTTTGTGGCTGGTGTAGCGGTTGCAGGTATCTTTGTGATTGTAGAGTCTTGGCTAATGAGCGGTGACGAATCACAACGCGCAAAACGTCTCGCTATCTACATGTGCTCACTGTACGGTGGTTCTGCAGTTGGTCAGCTTGGTATCGGTTACCTAGGTATTACTGGTGGTGTACCTTTCATCGCAATGTTCACCCTTCTGTTTGGTGCGATCATTGTTCTGATGTACGGACAAGCAACACCACCACAGATCCACGATGCGCAATCTTTGTCTTTAAAGCAGATCAGCAAATTAAGCCACAGCGCGCTAATTGGCTGCATTGTGTCTGGATTAACGCTAGGTGCGATTTACGGCTTGATGCCAGTTGAACTTGCTCAACGTAACATTGCGCACGAAGACATTGGCGGTTTGATGGCTTTGGTTATCATGGGTGGCATGGCTGTACAGCCGATGGTGACTTGGTTATCTCACCACATAGGACAAGTGTTATTAATGGCTCTGTTCTGCCTGCTAGGCGTTGCAAGCATTGGTGTGCTGACTATCAATCACGATTTCTACGTACTAGGCATGAGCTTGTTCGTATTAGGCATGGCGACATTTGCGCTATACCCAATCGCGATTAACTTGGGTTGCCGAAACCTTGACCCAAGCTACTTGGTGTCAGTGACTCAGATCATGCTACTTTGCTACAGCATCGGTTCTGTTGCCGGACCAATCGTTGCAGACAGCTTTATGGATTCACAAGCAGGATTATTCACATACCTGTTCGCGTCTCTACTTGCTACAACGATCTACATGTTGATTGCTAGTCTAAAGCGCTCTCACCTACAGATTGCAGGCGAGTAAGCTCAAATAGACAGACACAAGAGACGTGTCATCAGGGCTCTGAGTTAAGACTTCATGTCTAAGCGAAGAGCCCTTTTTGTTTTATGCCAACGGTAAGAAAGATCGACAACAAATAACAATAACGTCTATTATTTTAGAAAGTTAAGGTTGAAATACGTAACCTTCACCAGTGATGGTAATGATTAATCCATCTCCGAATAACGATCTTATTTCGGATATCGCAACAATCACAGATGAGTTGGTCACTTTCTCACTTTCCCAGCCAATCTTCTTTAATTGACTAACACTGAACAATTCACCCCTATGTCGATTCATAAATAGAATGATCTTTCGGTATGCCAAAGGCATGGTAGCCAGTACGTAGCCGTTCTCTACGTTGCGAACAAGTTTGGTGTTGAGTTCAACAATTTTACCGTTTAATTCAAGTACTACGTTGTTTTCAGAATGGTTCGTTTCTATTACAGGATAAGAGTCCATTTTTATATCATTCCCTTACTATATAGCCAGCGACAATGTCAGATTTGTTCGTATTTATATAACGTCGCTTATATGTGGACGTTTTAGATTTGACGATAATCAATGGAATTCGTACGGTAAAGAGATTAAATTTTTATTATTAAAATATTAATAGGATATCAATAGGAGATTATTTATTACTCCATGACATACCCTTCGTTGGAAATTGTTTGAATACAACGACAGTCAAGAATCCTTCTTATTTCGTAAATAGCGACCAAAACAGAAGCAGATGTCACAGCTTTACCAGCCCAGCCTACGCTCTTCAATATTTGCTTGCTAACTACTTGACCTCTGTTCAGGTAAAGATAGAAAAGCACTTTACGATGAGGCTCAGAAAGCGTTCCTATTATTGAACCACAGCCCTGTTTTCGAACAATTTTCGTGCATGATTGAAACTCTTTATTATTTAAAGTGAGCTTTGATGGAAGAGTAAAATCATTCACCTTACCGATAGCTTGTTGCATTTATTCCTCACATTGCATATGCATTGATGTTTTTTAGATATTTCCAATAGTACCGAATAGAGTAAAAATACTAAATTGATAGATAGCTCAATACCGTAATATTACTGCAAAGCTTGATCTTGCGTAATTGATCGAGGAAACAAGCAAAGCTAACCGGGCAGTCGATGACTCTTTCGATACTGACTGGGTGACAAGCCGAAATGCTTTTTGAAACGATGCGAAAAGTTATAAGGATCCTTGTAGCCCAAGCGATTAGCAATCATAGAAACAGACCAATCTTGATATTTCAGCAGACTGGTGGCTTTATCCATACGTAATTGAATCAATTTGCTGCGTGGTGACAGGTTAAATAGCGTCTTGGTGACTCGGTTGAGTTGCTCTTCACTAATGAACACTCTTTCGGCCATCCCTGCTACTGTCCATGGCTGGTGCAGACTGCTTTCAATCTCGTTATAAAGCGCTTGAACACGTGCAGTGGTGCTGGTCGACTTAGGCTCAAACCCCGTCAAGGTTCGAATAATTTCACTCAAGAGTAACTTACGGTAACTGGCTCTACCGCCTATCTCAAAGTAAACCAAGTTCATTAATGACCAGATCTGCTCACACTCTCCGAACGGCACAATCCCCTGACCTAAACTTGCGATGTGCTGCCACTGCTTAGTGTCAGGCGTCAACATCCACGCCATTTTCCAATAATTATATTGAGGATCGAGTTCAAAACGAAATGGGGTTTCAGCAGGAAGAACCACGAGTGTATAAGGCGTAATCGCTTGTACCGATGTTGCGGTTGTTAGAATACCACCACCTTCCATAGTGAAAATCAACGTATGAACATTAACGGATTCACGCTCAACCCAATAACCATCATATAGCTTCGCCATACCGCCCATATAAACACCAAAGCTTTTCATCTCTGGAATATCTTCAACGGTCAAAAAACGTTCTTTGCACTGTTCAGCGAGAAAAACATCATCATACCAAGTTGATTTTGGTCTCATTGAATCAATGACGGATTTGCACAGGTTTTGTTGTTTTTTAAACATGTTGTTACTTCACTCAAATCACTATAGTTCTGCCATAAATCGGAGAGCTTATGACAACTAACATCAACCCTAACTCATCTATGAATAACAAGCCAGAGAGCATCTTGCCTCGTATCGTTAAACTTGGCTTACCTGTCGCTTTGCAAAGTGCGCTGGTGGCTATTCTTGCCCTTGCTGACGTATTAATGGTCAGTGATTATGGTATGGAAGCAGCTGCAGCTGTGGGAATTGCGTCAAAATGGCACTTCGTTGCTATTATGATTATGGCAGGGTTGGCCTCAGCAAACGGTACATTAGTCGCTCAATACTGGGGGAAAAATGACCGAAAAAGCGCACGAACTGTATCATCGATTGCGATGATATTTGGCTTAAAAGTTCTGCTGCCTGTTACTGCAATCATCACTCTTGGTTCTCAGTTTTTAATGATGTTGCAAACCAGCGATCAAACCGTGATTGAACTTGGCGCAACTTACCTATGGTATGGCTTCCCTGTTCTACTTCTGACTCACATTGTTGTCGTGGTAGAAGCAAGTATGCGCTCATCAGGTGACACCGTAACTCCGCTGTTATTAGGTGGCGTTACCATCGCACTCAACATTGCGCTTAACTTCATTCTTATTAAAGGTGCTTTCGGCATTCCAGCAATGGGCGTCGCAGGTGCGGCATTGGCGACAACCTTAGCGCGATTGATTCAAGTGGGCTTGATGTATAGCTACATGCGTATGCGTAAACATTGGCTATTAACGACACCGAGCTCACCACATCGCCCGTCATTGTGGTTGTCTTACCGTCGCATTGCTTTGCCGTTGACGATGAATGCTGTGTTGTGGGCAATGGGTACCATGGCATATCAAATGATTTTCGGTCACATGGGCACGACTGAGCTTGCGGTGTTTTCGATGCTCGCACCATTTGAATCGCTGTGTTACTCGATCTTCTTTGGTATCTCAGTGGCGTGTTCTGTACTGCTTGGCCACTCACTCGGCCGTGATGAATTTGATGATGCTATGAGCATGGGTCTAACATTCATAAAGGCTGTGATTGGATTTGGCGCGGTTGTTGGCCTTCTTCTCTTCCTAGGCAAAGAGCACGTGTTGAGTTGGCTGAACTTAACAGACGAGAAACTGTATCCACTCGCCGCGCCAGCAATGATGATCATGTGCTTTGCTGTGGTGATCCGCATGCTGAACATGGTGATCATCAATGGCATTATTCGCGCTGGTGGCGATAATGCGTTCTGCCTGCGTATGGATTTCATCGCGATGTGGATGGTGGGCATTCCAGTATGTGTTTACGGCGCGTTTGTCGCTGGATGGGATTTCAAATACATCTATGGTTTGATGTTGGTAGAAGAAGTGGTGAAACTGGCAATTTGTTCTCATCGTTACCTAAGCCGACGCTGGATCAACAACCTGACGGTGACCTACGAACAACCTCAAGTAGCGTAATCTCTTACGTTCAAGGTTCTAGTTTTAGGTATCGAATATAAACACAAAAAGGTCTGAGAAATCAGACCTTTCTTGTTTCTGAACCGTTTTGTACGGCAAACAATACGTTACTTCTTGTTCATTCGGATATGGCGGTTCGACACATTCGGCAGCGGCTTCTCGGGCACTTTTCGTTTTTCATGTATCAAATGCCTGATCGCTAAAATCGGATGCTTGAGTAACATTCTTGGCCCGGCATAACGCATCACTAAACGCATCTGCTCTTTAGGGTCGGGCTTATAGCAATGAATCGGACACTTATTGCAGGTCGGTTTTGCTTCGCCATAAGGGCAACGATCAAGTCGTGTTTCGGCATAGCGCAACAATTGCTCACACTCTTCACATAACGCGCCATTCGGACACACTGCACCGTGGTGATCTTTACAGTAGATGTGCACCATCGCAATAACGGTTTTGTACTCCGTCGCGAGTTCACCTTGTAGAATATTGTTATGTTGGAACATGATTAACTACCCAGAGAGAGACTGTACAGATTGAGATTAACGCTTTCACTTATCACGTCTTCAACCCGCTCGAACGCAAAACCCAGTTTAGTCAGTAGTGCGATGCTTCGAATGTTATCAGAGGTAGTGATGGCAACTAAATGATCGATGTCAGCATTCTGCTTAGCTTGTTCGATTATTGCTTTTGCCGCTTCATGAGCAAACCCTTGCCCATACACTTCAGGAACAAAGCCATAGCCAATATCATGCGAGTCTAAGCTATCTCTTTTAATTAATCCGCAAATACCAATTGGGGTTAAGGAATCCTTTATTTCGACCATCAATAGGCAAACACCCTTCTCTTCATGCATCTTAAGAATGTTGTTTTCGATGTACTCGACAGCCTTTTCAGTGTCGCTGATTTCCTTATCACCAATGTAACGCAGGAAATCTTCTGAGCTGTATAATCGTTGAATAAACGCCGCATCTTGAGGTATGATCATTCTTAATCGTAAGCGTTCGGTCTCGACTGCATGCATAGTGATATTTTCCTTGCTGAATACCATGTAAATATTGAGTTCTAGAGCTAAAATGATTATCCTCCACCGCCTAAACTAAATACAAGGCTATGCAGCAATGAACCGTAAGAAAAAAATTAATCAAATTCTAAAAAAGAAGCAGAAACAGGCGAATTCTAAACTGCATAGTAGCAACAAGCCTCGCTACATTTCTAAAGCTGACCGTGCAAAAATGGAAGCTGAAGAACAGACTAAAGCAGCTCAAGAGCAGGCTGAAGGCACAGTCGAAACAACTGTTGAAGCTGAAGAGACAAAAACTGCAGAGTAAGTTTATACTCGCAGCCCTTGTCTAGCTCAATACACAGAGCAGATGAACAAAAACAAAAAAAGCAGCCTCTATTTGGGCTGCTTTTTTGATCGAGCGGTTTATTAGCTCACTTATTTTAGCCACCTAACCTTTGAAAGGTTGGACTTCCCAACGAGCAAACGGTGCTTTTGCGTTGATTCCTGCTCTACCCCAACGATCAACAGAATCCACAACCAAGATACGCTCATTCGGTACCAATGATTTAATCAAGTTGCTTGGCTTTTTCGCTGTAACTAACCATAGAGCATCGTCTTCTGAAAACATCGCTTTGAGTTTGGCTTTGTCTTGTTCTGTCCATTCAAGTTCAGCTTTGAACATACGTTCTTCAACAAACAGTTGAGTACCTGAAGCGAAATCTTCCAAGCTTTCTGAAAGCAACAATACAGAGTCTACGTCGTTATCCAGTAAGACTGCTTGTTGCTTGTTAATCAGTTCACGCACATCAAGCATTACACGCTGTAGGTTGCTATCAATGGTCTCAGCTTGCGCCGGCCACAATAACTTAAAGTCATCAGCAACAATCGCCGCCATACGAATCAAGTTGGTTGGGTTTAACCATGCGTATTTAGACACATCGCCATTTGATAACGTCAGCGCGGCAACACCTTGTGCTCGTGGTGTAATGGCTTGAGCGGCATCAACCTCAACCAAACGGATATTGCCTTGTCTTGCGTAAACAAATGTAGGATCAGCTTGCCAGATGGATGACAACGTGACTGCTACCGTCGCCTTTTCGCCGGATTGAAACACTTTACTTGCCCCCTTGGTACCAAACCAATTCGGCAGACGATCAATACCATAGCGCTTTGGTGGCAGGTACTCCGTCGTGATGTCAGTACCTTTAGTTAGCTCTGTCGCTAGTGCATAGGTTACAGGTGTACTCGTTAGAATATCTTCCGCATTCACGTTCAGTGACATCACAGAGCCAGCCATTAACACACTACCAAGCACACCTACTTGAGCCGCTGTTTTTACTGAGCTAGTGATACGATTCATTAAACAAGTCATGATTACGCCTTTCTTACAATTCGGTATAACGTTGCTGCTAGGAAAAACGTTGCAGAAACGATGATGATTGAAGCACCTGACGGTACTGGCAATTTAAGTTCCATTGGTAATACCGTACCAACCAAACAAGCAATGGTCGCAAGCAGAGCTGATAACAGCACAAAGCTACCCATGCGTTTAGTTAGTAGTCGAGCCGTCGCACCTGGAATCAATAACAAAGCGCCTACCAAAACTGCACCCACGATCTTCACGGCAGCAATCGTGACTAACGTAATCATCATGACAAACAGGTAGTCGTAGAAACTGGTGTTGTAACCGCGAACCTTCGCAATATCAGGACTGATGCAGGTAAGCAGGATACGGTTGAATGTCGGTATCAAAAGCAAAATGATGATCGCGCAACTGCCTGCGAGAATCGCTAAGTCTTGGTCCGTTACCGTAAGGATCGAACCAAACAGTACGTTCTCAAGCATGTGAATATTGATCTTACGAGCCACGTACATCAGTAACGCTGCACCCACTGCCAATGCCAGCGCAAGGAACACACCAACCAAGGTATCGTATGGAACGTTGGTTCTATTTCTTACAAAATGAAGAAGCAGAGCGAAGATCATACAGAAGCTAAACAGACCAATGATTGGGTTTTCTGGTGGCTCACCAAGCAACACACCAATTGCAATACCAGTTAACGCGGCGTGACCAACGGCTTCTGAGAAGAAAGCCAGACGCTTGGCAATCACCAAAGTACCCAGACCACCTAATAGAGGACCAAGTAGTAACGCTGCAACCAAAGCGTTTACCATGAAGGCATACATGAAGCTTTCTGATAACAGACCCGCTTCAACACCACTAATGGCAAGTTGTCGTAACCAATCCATTACGCAACCTCCTTCGATTCAGAAATTGCAGCGCCACTGCTGTAGTGCTGGAACAGACGCTCAATCTTAGTTGGATGCAGAACTTGCTCATGCGGGCCACTATCCACTAAGAATCGGTTAACGACATGTACGTTCGCTTCAAGTCGACGAACTGCCGTGACATCGTGGTGTACCGCAAGAATCGTACGACCTTCATTAACACATTCACGAATCAGCGATTCCAGATAACGCACGCCCTGCTCGTCCATACCGGTCGTAGGTTCATCCAACACCAATAGACTTGGGTTATCCAATAACGCTTGAGCAAACAACACGCGTTGCTGCTCACCACCCGATAACTGTCCCATGCGGCGGTCACTACGAGTCGCCATACCCACACGATCTAACTGTGCGAGAGCAAGATCCAACTGCTTGGACTTACGACGCCAAAACAATGGAATTCGAGTTTGGTTAAGCAACACGAAATCCATGACAGTCAAAGGCAAGCTTGATTCGAAGGTCGCTTTTTGAGGAACGTAACCAATACTTGGCTTTTCTGGCCAATGAATATTGATTTGCCCAGAGAAAGGCGTAAGACCAAGAACAGATCGCAACAAAGAAGTTTTGCCACCGCCGTTTGGTCCCATGATCACATGGCACTCACCCGCTTTAAGTTCTAGTGAGATATCGTCAAGAATGACGTTGTTGTCATATTTCAGACCAAGTTGATTGATTGAAATCGATGGACCTAACATTATGCGTTCCCGCTTTTAGCTTGGTTCGCAGCCGCAAATTTCATTGCTTCGATTAACGTTTCTAGGTTTTTCTTCATCTCAACTTCCACTTTATCGTCTTCATATTCGCCGTGGGTCATGTGAGAGAAACGGTAAAGCTGCACGCCAGTTTCCGCTTCAATCGTGTCAACAAAACGGTTTGGCATATTTAGCTCGTAGAACAGAACATCAATACCCGATGCGCGGATCTTTTCGATCGTCTCTTGCAGTTGACTAGCACTTGGCTCAACACCGTGTGCAGGTTCAATCACCGCCGCCACATCCACACCAAACTCTTGGAGGATATAGCCATAAGCATTATGCGTGGTTGCGACCTTCATACCTGATGTATCGAGTTCGCCCAGCGACAGCATTGCATCACGCTTCATGAGGCGGAATTGCTTAGCGTATTTACGTGCATTCTTGCGATAAAACGCAGCGTTGTCTGGGTCGAGCTTAGAAACCTCGCTGGCAATGGTGTAAACCTTTTGAATGGTTGTCGAAAGCCCAACAAAAGTATGCGGGTTCACGGCACCCTGACCAACAGACTGACCAAGAGCAGGAAGTAGAGGTACTTCTTTGTTTGCTTCGATCACGACTAGGTCATCACGTTGCGCTGCTGAAATCACTTTAAGCGCGAAGTCATCGTGACCAATACCGTTTACCACGATTGCATCCATCTGGCTCAATCGCTTCAGGTCGTTCGGTTGTGGTAGGTAGTTATGCGGGTTAAAGCCAGCATCAACCAAAGGAAGGATGTTCACTTTGTCTCCGACTACAGCTTTCACATAGCTGTAGTAAGGTTGAAGTGTGATACCAATCGTCAGTTTGTCACTGTCGACATTGTATTCTTTTGCTAATGCATTAGGAGCCATGAACACCGCTAGTAACGACATGAACAGAGTCATAATTCGCATAGTAAATCTCTTATTATTTGTGAGCATTTTGTATTTCGAGAATCTCGAGTTAATGAGAAGAAGCATGATGCAGTTCGATTTCTGATTCATTCACAACCATTTTCCAACCGGTAGACTCAAGCATTTGTTGGTCAAAAGTATCAGGCTGTTTCGCTACACCATCGAAGAAGATCCAGATTTCTGGAGAAACGCTGTTCGCGTTTAAAATAAAAGAATCTGCAAAACCATGATCAGTTGGTGTAGCTTGTCCACTTGGTGTCGCATATTCACTTGGAGTAGAGAAATAATAACCACGCTCGTCCAATAACCAAGTATGAGAACCTTTGCGCTTCCAGCTTTGGTCTTCTACAAATGGCGCAACCCATTCATCTTTAAGTGACGCGACACTCGGCCATTCGCCGTCTGAGTCAATACGCAGGTCACGAATCTCTTCATGAGCCAAACGCAGCTCTGATAACATCGCCAAGTTTTCTTGTTCAACATCAGTCACCAAAATTTGATGATCAAGCACTGCTTTAACGTGGGATTCTGCCTGATGAAATGGGATAGCGACCGTGGCAAAGCTCAGGATGAATACAATGCTCAGCCCTACCCATTTGCCTTCTCTGCCACCCGTGTCTGCACGTACACCCTCAATCATCATTTCTCACTGATCTCAACAACGTCCACTTCAACAGGAAACTCGTGGCCTGAATCAAACACAAGATAGAACTCAGTGTCTGGGTTTGGAAACTCAACGATAGAGCGCTTATCCGTCATCTCTTTCGCAATCAAGTTGTCTTCGTAGTCGTACATCTCAACCGCGTAATCAATCGCTTTACTACCGTCTGAATAACCCGCTTCACAGACCACGGTTTTGCCTTCAAACCAGCAACTCATCAATGGAAAGTGTGCTTGTGCAGGTAATGCAGCGAAACCAAGTCCCAGTGCTAAGCAAGGAGTCATTAATGCGTTAAGTTTTGTTTTTATTGTCATGGTTCGTACCCTAGCCACAGTGCAAATTCTCAGTAATAAACTGAGCGATAAAGGGCTCAAATGAGCCCTTAAGTTTTTGGTTGCTTAATCAGGAACCTAGCCCCCGATAGCACAGATTATTGAAGCAGTGTTTCGAACGTTAGGTGAACGTTCGCGCTTGCTTTGTCTGCCAGTGGGTTGTCAATCAACTCACCTTTGTAGTTCGCTTTCATTACGTAACGACCCGCTACGTCTGGAGTAAAGGTGATCTCGCCGTTCTCATCGCTCACCACGTCAATCTGCTCTTGGTGGTTGCGGTAAAGCGTACCTTCACGAGTGATTTCCGCCTTCACGCCTTTCTGAACATCACCGTTGTAGAAGAACTGGAATGTCACTGGTTCGCCTTCAACGATGTCTGATGGGTGTGTCACAGGCTTCATTTCAAGAAGCTTGCCTTCAATTTTAAAGACTGAATCTGTTGGCTTACCTACCGTGATGTAGCTTTCTGCGCGCGTGAAGCTGATTTGTGTTACCACGTCACGTGATTTTTCAGGAAGCACAGAGCCACGCTCCGCTTTGTTTGCCTTCATCCATTTCACCGTGTCACGGCGGCCCGCTTTGTATTGTGTGTAGTAAGACGGTTCATTGTTGATCGCAACTTTGTGCGTACCTTCTTCTTCAAAATAGAAGTCGAAGATAGAGCGGCGCTTACCACGAATAACAAAGTTAGGACGCTCGCTGCGACCGTCTGGCATGATGACATGAGCATTTTCGCTACCAGCAGGCTTATCAAACACAAACGTACCGTGAGACGCAGTTACGTCGAACGTTAGCCAATCACCACCTTCTTTAGATACAGTGAAGTGAGATGGCAGGATCCAACGCGGGTGAGCTTGCGCTGTTGTCGTTGTTGCTAGGCCGAATGCCATCACACCCGCTACAGCGAGTGCCTTAATTTTTATCTGTTTCATCATGTTCAATTCCATTATTTATAATTGTTAGCCGTGTCGCTCTATCTGAGCTTACGATGACGACTGTCTATTCTGTTCAGTTTGCTTTTGCGATTTCGCACTTACTATCTAGCGATATAGTTCAGAGTGATTTCACCCGTCTCTTCCGTTGCCTTTAGCTCATATGAAGCATTTGTATCCGTTAGTGATACTTTTTGACGAAGGTAATTACGGCCACCGTGTTCGCGAACAACTTCGATATGAACCGTGTACTCGCCTTGTTCTAGCGTTTCACCGCTGTCGCTCTTGCCATCCCAAACGAAACGGTACTGACCAGCAGGGCGTGTTGCAGACGTCACAGCGTCAACCAGTTCACGATCGTAACGGCCAACCTTTCTCCACCAGCTACGCAAATCCTTAAGCCATTCGTCTTTACCGACCCAAAGCTCGATGGTTTTCACTGACTTTCGTTCGCTGTTCTCTACCCACACCGCCACATAAGGACGCGCGTACATAGAGGTATCGATCTTTGGTAGCTTAAAGTTCACATCAAGTTTTGCCGTATCAGGGATCGCTTGTGCCATACCTAGGCTTGGCAAAAGAGATAAAGCAAGAAGCGCCTTGCTCCAGTTCATTTTTTTCATGTTTAACAACCTTTTAAATCCGTTTAACCATTAATTATTTCTTCAAGTCGATTCATCAAACTAATTCGTCAAGTCAAATAATGGTTATGGCACGGCGACAAAATAGATAACAAGTGAGATTGCAGACCCAAACACCGTCCACTTGATGGAGGTATTGAGTGTCTTTTTCTTAGGTAGCAGTAAGCACACGCCAGTCAGCACAAAGAAGATCATCAGTAGCGCGGTGATATCGATAAACCATTTCCATACTTCTCCGCTGTTACGACCTTTGTGTAGATCGTTCAACAATGCGATAACGCCGTAATTAGTGGTTTCGACTTCTACAAATTCAGACGCAACGTCAACAAACACGGAAGCGTTGTAGCCTGGTCCTTTGAAGTCCATAGACACTTCACCGATGAGCAACTCACCGTCTTCAATCTCTGCGTAGATGTCCAAACCTGAAGGAACGCCGGAGAGGTTAGCTTCTTCAAACAGAAACGTTTCAAAGGCTGTTTCGTTAGCTTTTAAACGTCCGTCTTGGATCGTAAATACACTCGTGGGAAGCATTAACGTAGAGCGTTGGATATTGGGTTGGCTTGATTCAAATAACTCAGGTCGGTTCAGGGTGATACCTGTCACTGAGAAAAAAAGAACCACGAACAGAAGTGCCATAGAAATATAAACATGAAGTCGGCGAGCCCATGACTGAACCGCCCTACTTTTTAACGACATACAAACCAATACCTATAAATTTTATGGCGACAATTTAGTTGATAATCATTCGTATTGGCATTCAATTTACATTGTTTACGTTTGCCGAGCGGCGTAAGGAAATTTACATAACATTACATCGGAAGTAATCGAACTGTATGCATATTCTTGCTAACGTGTACTAGAGGGATTTGATTCGTTCTATTAGAGGTAATCGATAACAGGGTCAAAGCTCAAAAAACCTCAATCTCAACATCCTTGACTGAGATGGGTTTAAGGTAACAGTTGTGGCTTTAAGGATAGAAAGTTGGGACTATTTGACCACTGGTTTGAGATAGCTAATGAAGCTTAAAAGGATTTGAAATGCGTATTATTGTTTTGGCTTTTGCTGCGCTAGCAACGGCGTGTACCAGCCAAATAGCCAGCACGGAAGAACATATTCAACAATACATCGGTTCAGACATAACCGATGTACAAGAACGTTATCTCACCGAACGCTCACGCCCTATCAGTTTTTGGGCGTCTCGCAACTATGCTTGGATTGAGACGAAGAAGCCGTTAGACAATGGTTATACAGTACACGCATTCAAAAATCCTTATCGTGACTGCACCATTAATTGGGTCGCTGATACCAGTGGCGTAATTCAGAGTGCGACGTCCAGCGGCACGATGTGCGAGCCTTAATTGACGCACTGGAACGATAAAGATCAAACAGTTTTAATCGCCAAAAATTAAAAAGGGTGTCATTTGAACCATCAAATGACACCCTTTTCTCTTTGTTACTTTCTCTTGTCTTCTGTTGTGCTATTAGCAGTTAAACGTTGCCGTTATCACTCACTGTTCTTAGCTGAGTCAGATATTTAATCCAACCTTTTGCTTCAGAAGAAGGCTCAATGTTGTTCGCACGTTTCGCTTGAGCAAGAGCATTATCAAGATTCTTTAGCTTGTACCATGAACGTACTTTCGCTAAAGCAACATCAGCTTGCTTGTTCTTGTCTTTCACTTTATCCAAAACAACCAGAGCACGATCGTAGTAACCTTGCTGAACCAGTAATTGAGCCACGTTCCAATGATATTGCGTGTCTTTTTTAGACGCTAACGTCCACACTTCAATCGCATTGTCCCACTCTTTCGCTAACTGCCAGTAGGTTGCTTGCTCAGCCAGAAGTTGAACATCGCTGTTCGCATCATCTAACTTAGCGATCTCTTGTGCTGCACGCTCTGGAATACCACGTTTAGCATAAAGCTGAGCCAGTAGTCGGCGGTCTGAGTTTTTCAGCTCAACACCTTGTAGATCCGCCAACGCTAACGTGTTCAATGCATCGCGGTTACGTTCTAGTCTTAACTGAATGCCCACAAGTTGACGCCACCAGTTGTCTTTTTCTGGCTGAAGTTCAATCAGGCTTTCCAGTGTCGGAATAGATTGCTTCCACTGCTTTAACTGTAGTTGCGCACCCAGTTTTAGAGACAGAGGCGACAGTTCTGATTTTGCATTGAACTTATCACGATTACCAATCGCTACTAGTACTTTTGACCAGTTTTCGATTTGGTATTCCGCTTGTGCAATTCGCATCCAAAGCACTTCTTTCTTTTCTGCCTCTGGTGCTGTTTTTACTAACTCGTAGTAATGTGGAAGCGCGTTTTTGAACTGCTGATCGTTTAATAACAGATCCGCAAGCATACGCTTCGTTATCCAAGCTTGTTCATCCACCAGCAAATTAGTGTCTACGGCATAAGTAAGCTGCTTAATTGCCTTATCCGTTTTGCCATCTTGCCAGTAAAACACACCCAGCATACGAGCTACGTACGCTTTGTCGTAGCCCTTAGAAAGCTCTAAACCTGTAAGTACGTCAATGGCCTGTTTAACCTGTTCATCTTGAGCAAGCTTATGCGCCTTTTGAACACGAATAGCAGTATATTGGGTTAGCTCTTGTGCCTGTGTTGTAAGGGGCATTAACAACAAGCCCACTAATATCCATATCTGTTTCATCATTTTGCCAACTTAAACTCTAGTTTCACGGTTTGACCAACCTGAGCTATCGCTTTTCCATCGACGACTTTCGGTTGATATTTCCATTTTTTAAGTGCTCTCATCGCTTCACGTTCAAACATACGACGTGGGTTTGCGTCAGTGACTTGAATATCAATTGGGCGCCCCGTTTCATCGATGGTAAAAGACATAATCACATGGCCTTCAGCTCCACGCTTAAGCGCTTTCGCTGGGTAACGAGGCTCCACTCGGTACAAAGGCATTGCTTGTTGGTTTGACCCAAAATCAGAGAATGTCGGTGCGTTAATCGCTAGGCCATCAATGGATGTATTCAAATCCAATGAAGGCAGAGAAGACATCGAATTCAGAGGCGTAACTTCAGCTTGTGACTGAGATGTTTGCGCTTCCGGTGGCGGCTCTGGCATTTCTGGTTTTTCAGGGACTGCACGTTGCCTTCTTTGGACTTCTTGTTCTTGTTCCACCATCACCATGTTGAAACTTAACGTCTCACTGTTGTCTGGTGAACGTTGGTGGCCATTATCGACCATCCAAGCCATAAAAGAAAACAGAGCTAAGCCCAATGCGCCCGCTAGCGGTAAAGCAAGAAATAGGCGAATCATTTATGAAGATCCTCCAAGATCATCGCTTTTCAGCAGCAAGCGCAATGTTTTTAACACCCGCACCTTTCGCGGCGTCCATCACTTTAACAACCGTACCGTTGTAAGCGTGCTCATCCGCTTGAATAACCAAAGAAGCATCAGGTTGTTCTAGCAACAAGTGTTCTAACGTTGCTTGGACACGTTCAACATCAACAACACGTTTATCGATGAAGATGTCATTCGCAGAAGTAATCGCAACAAAGATGCCCGCATCCTTTTGGCTTACTACGTTAGACGCTTGTGGGCGATTGACTTCAACCCCTGATTCACGAACAAATGAACTGGTCACAATAAAGAAAATAAGCATGATAAATACAATATCAAGCATCGAAGTAAGGTCTATTTGAGCCTCTTCGTTTTTTGAATGACGTCGACCGAGTCTCATCGTTGACTCCTTAAAGATTTTTCTAATTTCAATTCTAAGCGGTTACACACTTTCGCTAAACGAGCGTGAACAAACATGCCCGCTAATGCAGCAACCATACCAGCCATGGTTGGCAGTGTTGCCAACGAGATACCTGAAGCCATCAATTTAGGGTCACTGCTACCTTGTGTCGCCATGACATCAAAAACAGAGATCATACCGGTAACGGTACCTAGCAAACCCAACATCGGACAAATAGCGACTAACAGCTTAATAAAGTTCAAGTTTTGGTTAAGTAAGATACTCGCTTGCCCTAACCAACCTTCACGAATGGCCTTAGCATGCCAAGAAGAGTGATCTTCTCTTTCATGCCACTTAGTAATCCAAGCTTGGCGCTGCTTTGGAAAGTAGAACGCAAGATAAAGCATACGTTCTACTACAAGCACCCAGTAAACTAGGACAACAGCTGCTAGCCACCACAGGACGAAACCGCCCTGCTCCATAAAGCTTGATAAAGACAGCAGCCAGTCACTCGTTAACCAACTCGCTGGTAATAGAGAACCCGACAGAATATCCATTACGCAGCAGTCCCAACTGGTGAAACGACAACTTTTGATTCATCCGTCTTTTCTGCCTGCTCAGCAACGAGGCCAATACCTTGTTTCTCAAGAATATTGCGAATGTTTTCAGCCTGAGTGCTAAGAATGTTATGCGCTAATAGAAGGGGCATTGCAGCAACAAGACCAAGTACGGTTGTTACAAGTGCCATCGAAATACCACCCGCCATCACTTTAGGGTCGCCATTACCAAACTGTGTGATCACTTGAAATGTTTCGATCATACCCGTTACTGTACCTAGAAGGCCCAACATTGGTGCTAGTGCTGCCAATAGTTTAAGCATTGATAGGCCTTTCTCTAAATGAGTCTGCTCATCAACAACCGCTTCTAAAAGTCGCAACTCTAACGCTTCTACCGTTTGGTTTTGCTCTTTGTTGTAAACTGCAAGAACGCGACCAAGAGGATTGTCGCCCGCTTGTTCAGGGTTCTTCAGTTGTGCGCGAATTTTCTGACGAGCGATAGCTAAAGAAATACCACGAACCAATGCGATGATTAAGCCAATTGCAAGCAAGCCAAGAATCACTTTACCAACAACACCACCCGCTTGAAGGCGATCTGTGAGGCTTGGTGTTAGCGCTAGTTGCTCTAGCATGAACCCACGAGAAGGATCGACAACCACGTTAGACACGTCGCCATTAGCTAATGTAGATAGCGATGCTAAAGTTGGACCATTCGATGGTTGTTTCAGATACGCAATCGCATCTTCACGCTGAGTGTTCCAGCTAACATAGCCTTGGTCTGTTACTAAGCCGATTGAACCTAAGCGATAAGCGTCGACAGTTTGTGTATTGCCTTCACCATTGATGAATGCAATTTGAGATTTGCTAAGCTCAGAGCTCGCTTGGATCTGTTCAACCATACTCATCCACAAACCGGTCAGCTGTGGCATTGAAGGCAGTGATTTAGCATCAATGATTTGATCAACAGTTGCAGTGTATTCAGCGCGATCAACACTGTTCACGGTTGAGCTAAGTTCTGCGCCGAGTTCTTTTGCGTTTTGACGAACGACACCGAACAGCTCGCCTAAGCTACCGGTTTCTAAACGCAGCTTCTCTTCTAAGCGAGCAAGCTTGTTTTCGTTATCACTGAAGGTTTGAGTCAGAACATCTGTCGCACCTTGGATAGAGGTACGTTTCGCTTCAAGCTGCGCTTTGATCGCTTTCAGTTCTTGTTCTGTCTTTTTGAAATCAGCTTCACGCACCACGTTGTGAGAAGCTTGAGTTCGGCTTTCTGATTTTGCTTTATTAACAAGCTGAGCTGTCGTGTCTGATGCAGAGAAAGCAGAAAATGAAATGGACGTAATGCAAAGCAATGCTGCTAATGGTTTTAAGTTCATTACTTAACCTCCGCAACAGTTAAAGAAACAGGTAAAGTAATTAGGCTTGGCGCCGCTTGTTGGCTAGCAATATCGTACGCTTTATCTAGTTCAGACTTCATTGAAGAATCTAACTCTTGCCATTGACCTTTTGTTTGATCCCAAGACCAATATTGGCTGCCATTTAGGTTGCGAGCAACTAAAGAGATACGACCTAGGTGCAACACGTCAGCTTCAATCGTTCTGTCGCTGCTCAATACTACTCGACCTTGATAAGCACCTAGCTTGATGCCGTAGTCCATCTCAATTTGGTATGCCTCTAAAATACGGCGGTATTTCTCAGCATCACTCACATCAGCACGAGTCATCATTGCTTGCAGCTTTTCTACTCTTTCTAGACGCTGTTCTTTCTTGATTGGCACATCTTGCTCAACTAACTGTTGAAGGCCATCAATCATCTGGTACATCAAAGGCACAACACCTTGACGTGTGTATTTGATTTCGTCGATCTGCCCTTCAATGCTTTGAGCTTCTTGATTTTGGCTGTAAACCAAGGCGGCAAGGTGATCGTGATAGATTTCTAGGTTTTTGACTTCTTCTTGCAGGCGCTCAATCTCAGCTTGCAGCATTAAAGTTGCTTGTGAGCTTTTATCAATAACCTTTTGGCTCGAAGCCGACGCGTTATTGGTTTTATTTTGAATTGATTGAGCTTGTTCTAAGCTATTTGCCATAGAAGACGTTGCGGCCAAACTGATGGCAAGCGCTAGGCTAGTTTTTAAAAGATTCATAATTGTAGTCATTTACTATAAGAAGAAGGTCAAATGAGTTTTATTGATAAGCGGTCTCATTATCATTAAAACCCACTCACATAGCTAGGGATATTTTAAGAAATAGCAGAATCACGAAAGGGGAAAGTCGAAACCTTCCCCTCTATATTTAAGCTAACAATAGTACCCTACTAACAAATTAGTATTTTACCTGTAAAGTCGCCATGTAGTTGCGGCCTTCGCCGATTACTACGTCTTCTGCAAATTGGTGTTTTGAAGAAGTTGAACCACCACCCGCTAGGTATTCTTTGTCAAATACGTTCTCTACTGTTAGACGAGCAACGAAGTCTAGAGAGTCGTCGTACTTAAGCGTGTATGCTGCACCCATATCGACACGAGCATAGCCATCTTTCTTGAACGTGTTCGCACTATCACCGTAACGAGAACCCTCGTAGATAAGGCCTAGGTTAACATCAACTTCGTTTGTCGCTGCGTAAGTAGACCAAACGCTTGCTGCAAACTCAGGTACGTCAACTGGACGGTTACCTTCATACGTTTCATGGTTCGTGATTTCTGCATCTAAGTACATTGCTGAGCCAGACATAGAGAATTTTTCAGAGATAAAACCTTGCGCGGCTAACTCAGCACCACGGTGAACTTGTTCGCCACCTTGTGTCTTCGTCCAATCGCCTGATGAAGTGTCTTCTACATCCATTGAGATGTTTTCTTGGGTAATATCAAATACCGCACCAGAAACGAATAGACGTTCGTCCATCAGTTCCCACTTAGTACCGACTTCATAAGAAACACCCGTCGCGGCATCAAGAAGTTCACCATCGTTCGTGTAATTGCGGCTACCGCTAGAGACAACGCCTTGTGGTTCAAAGCTTTCAGAGTAAGAAGCGTAAATGCTACCGTTTGATGCTGGGTGGTAAATCACGCCAAGCTTAGGTGCTACGTTTTCTTCTGCAACGCCATCACTTACTTTACGGTCGAAACGAGCGCCCGCAAGAACTTGCCATTCGTCATTGATAGTAATCAGATCTTGAATGTAGAAACCCCAAGTATCGTAAGTGCTCATCTTACCTAGCGATGTTGGACCCACTGACGGTGCTGGTACCGTTGCATCTGGTGCGTATTCACCGCTGCTGAAGCGATCCATACCACGATAATAGCTGTAGCCTAACCAGTTAGCGCCGAATAATAGTTGGTGCTCTGTGCCAGCAAGATCAGCGGTTGTTGTTAGATCGACATAAGCTGTTCTGAAACGCCATTTGTCGTGACGGTAGTTGCCGCCTTGAGTCACGGTGCCTGTACCGTCAGGATTCATGTTTGAAAAGCTTGGGTAGCTTTCCATATCGATACGTTCGAAATCTTGGTAGTTGAAACCTGTTTTTAAAGACCATGTGTCAGTCAGGTTAGCAGCAATATCAAAGCCTACGTTCTCAACATCGTTTTCAATCTGTGACCACTGCGCATCCCAAATGTGCTTGTCGCTACCCACGCGGTTGCCATCTAGTGTGTATAGTGCACCAGAATCTACGCTACCTTCGTCATTGGTCTTGTCGTAGTGAACAGAAACCATTACGTCTTCAGTTACATCGTAATCAACGAATACACCGCCAACAAAACGCTCAGTCTGTGGTTCGGTACCGTCACCGTATGTTCTCCAAGAGCCGTAGCTTTCTTTAGACACAATTGCACGACCACGTAAAGTTTCCGCGTCGTTCAATGCGCCACTTACATCAACAGTCGTACGAGAGTGATCATTCGAGCCAATGTCTTGGCTTAAGCTTACTTGCGTGTCGTAAGTAGGTTTCTTACTGACCATGTTGATCAAACCACCAGGTGCAGAAATACCGTAAAGAAGACCAGAAGGTCCTTTAAGTACTTCAACACGTTCTAGAAGTTCGATTGGTTGACGGTAGTGTGACCAATGTTGCTGGCCATTTTTAAGGAAGCCCGAAGAGCTTTCTACCGAAAAACCACGTAATGAGAAACGCTCACGGTTACGGCTTGTACCACCCGCACTTACACTTGCGTCATTCTTAAGAACGTCACCTAACGTCGTTGCACGCTGTTCATCGATGATTTGCTCATCGATTACTGAAACTTGTCCCGGAGTCTCTAATTGAGTCGCCTCCATGCGCATTGCTGTTGTGTTCGTGTCGGCTTTGTAACCGTAGTCACGACCTTCAACAACCATATGCTCGTCTGTTTTTACTGTTTCTGCCAATACTGCTGGTGAAGCTAATACTGCACCGATCACTAAAGCCAATGGGCTCTTTGAAAACATGTCCTTTACTCCGCTTTTATTCTTTATCCGAACACCTTGTTATTTATTCGATGTGTTCGTTGAACCGTTTCCGGTACCACTGAATTATTTCGGGAGTGAATATAAGTGATAATTATTACCATTTGCATTAAATTTACATTCTTTGCATTCGTAAAGTTTTGTAAAGGCGTATTGATGACTTGTTTTTATGATATTAAGCAAAACCAATTCAATACAGATATTTAGAGAGCATTTACGCTAAAAAATGGTTGTCACTATCCAGTTTTTTGAAACGGCGTTATTGGCCGGGTCAATTTAAGACGCGAAGATCAATAAGAAATTCATCTCTTCTTATTTACTACCTTTGAAATGACAACTTTATGTATAAAACCCTCGATAGATGTAAAATTATGGTGAATTATATTGTTCAATTTTGTTTAATTGACACAAATATCAGTGATTATGATCACATCTATAATTTCAAACTCATTTTTTGTTTTTCGATTTTAACAACCGACTGCTAATCTCCTGCTCACTTTGAAAAGGTATCAAAGTTATAAATAATAAGGAGTGTTCTAAATGAATACCAAGAAACCTATGTCTCTGACCGGTCGAGTAATCCTCGGTATGGTCGTAGGTATATTAACGGGATTTGCCATTCAATCCCTTTTTGCAGACAGCGGATTTGTTAATAACTACATCGTTAACGGATTCTTTGAAGTAGGCGGGCAAATCTTTGTCGCCAGTTTAAAAATGCTTGTTGTGCCACTAGTCTTCGTTTCACTAGTGTGCGGTACAAGTTCTCTTAAAGACTTATCAACTCTTGGCCGTATGGGTGGCAAAACGCTTGCACTTTATATCGGTACTACAGCCGTTGCTATCACTCTAGCACTCACTATCGGTAACCTGTTCCAACCTGGAGCTGGTGCGGATCTTACTGCTGCGAGCTCTTTCAAATCAGCAGATGCCCCTTCTTTGGGCCAAGTAATCATCGACATGTTCCCAACCAACCCTATTCAGGCGATGGCTGAGGGCAAAACGTTACAAGTTATCGTATTTGCAGTGTTGTTTGGTATCGCAATCAGTGCAGCGGGCAAACCCGGTGAACGTATCGCCGCCGTTTTCTCTGATCTTAACGAAGTGATCATGAAGCTAGTTGCGCTACTAATGAACCTTGCTCCTTACGGCGTATTCTTCTTAATGGCGAAACTGTTTTCTGGCCTTGGCTTGGGTGCGATTTGGAACCTAGCAGAATACTTCTTAGTACTTGCAGGTACCCTACTGTTACACGGTTTGGTTACTTACAGCGCAATGCTTAAAGGATTCACAGGTCTTAGTCCGATTACATTCCTACGTAAGATGGAAGATGCAATCATGTTTGCATTCTCAACAGCATCTTCAAACGCAACGATTCCAGTAACCATGGAAACGGCTAAGAACCGTATGGGCGTAGACAACAAAGTAGCGTCTTTCACAGTACCACTAGGTGCGACTGTGAACATGGATGGTACTGCTATCATGCAAGGTGTTGCGACTGCGTTTATCGCACAAGCTTACAACATCGACCTGACTATGGGCGATTACCTGATGGTTATCCTAACGGCGACACTGGCGTCTGTTGGTACTGCAGGTGTTCCTGGTGTCGGTCTTGTTATGCTAGCGATGGTATTAAACCAAGTTGGTCTACCGCTTGAAGGTATTGCTCTAATCATGGGTGTTGACCGCCTTCTTGATATGATCCGTACTGCTGTAAACATCACAGGTGATAGTGCCGTATCTATCATTGTTGCTAAGTCTGAAGGTGCTCTAGATGAGTCTCGCTTCAACGACCCAGCTGCTGGCGAGAAAGAAGAAGAAGTTAAGCTAGCACGCCAACAGGCATAATCTAGTTTCTCTGACGCTCTTGCCTTCGAGCTAAGGTGTAATTAATGGCTACACCTTAACTCACAAAAAGCGCATAAACAGAAACGCCACTGCAGATGCAGTGGCGTTTTTTATTGGGTATCGTTTTTTGAATTCGTATTCGGTATTAACTATCTCTAGAAAAAGTACTTAAATTAATCGTCGATTGGGAACATAAGATTGACCCTGAGTCCCCCACCTTCTCTATTCTCAGCAGTAACGTGCCCATTCATCACACCCATTGCTTCTTTAACAATCGCAAGCCCAAGACCATAACCACCAGACTGTTTATCACGCGCTGACTCAATTCGTGTAAAGGGATCGAAAATCCCTGCTATTTTGTTATCAGGAATACCATCTCCGTCATCTTCTACAGATATGACGCTGTAACGTTTGTCTATGACCTGTTCATATGTAGTGACGACAACATGCGCACTATCACCAGCGTATTTAATGGCGTTACCCACCAAATTGCCGATAACCCTTAGCAACAGTCGCTCATCAATATTTACCATTGAAGTCGGAGTATCTAAATCTCCGATTAAAGTTTGATTGGTTTTTAAATCACTTTGCATTTGGGCAATCAGCATCGAACAGTAGTGCTCAAGATGCATTAGCGTTAACTTAGAGTCGTAGCGAGACGTTTCTAGTCGGCTGAACTCAAGTATCTCACCCACCAGCTTATTCATCTCTTCTGTCTCATTTTCCATCCGTTCAAGCAATCCTAAGCTTTTCTCATCCACCTTATTGCGTAGTAAGTGTAATACGAGGTTTTGCCTTGCTAATGGTGTTCTCAGCTCATGTGATACATCACGAATCAGTCGACGCTGCTTTTCTGCCAGAGACTTGATCTCAAATGTCATATGATCAAAATCATGCGCGAGTTCGTTGAACTCGCGCGTCGTGGAGTTTAACTCCGAAACCACACTGACAGTAAAGTCACCTTGAGCAAGTCTGCGGCTAGCCTCCCTCAATCTATCCAGCGGTTGTTGCAAGCTCTTCGCCATAATAATTGAGAACAGCGATAATACGACTAGAGCAATCAAAGCTTTGATCATATAGGAGTATGGAGCAAAGGATTTAGCCGGATGGAACTGGTGCGGTAGTTGAATTACGAGCGTGTTGCCATTATTCAGAGGTAGGCCGAATATAGGCTTACTAACACGATCACTCAGTTGATGATCTAAGCTGCGCAAGTACTTCAATTTGAATTCAAAATGCGGATGCATGTTACGGTGCGTGATAGGTCGATTATCTTCATCGATAACGAACAGATAATACTGTTGAGCATTACCCCAATCCGCGAGCTCATCCATGTCTCCATCTTCGATCAACACATTCGCTTGATAAGCAAGATCCAACATTTCAGCTTTAACGGACTCAGGGACTTTTAGCAGAGCTTTCATCAACGCTCTTTCAGCGACGCCTTGAAGGATCAAGATACTGACTAAGATAACCGTGAGATAGCTAAACAATTGGAAAGTGAGCCCGTCTTTACGTTTAGCAATGAACTCCGGACAGCGTACCAACTTAGCACTCATGCTCCGACAGACTCTAGGTAACTGTAGCCTTTACCACGCACGGTTTTTATATGCTGTTTCGACAAGCCAGCCTGAACCAATTTCCGGCGTATATTGCTAATATGCATATCTAAGTTACGGTCGAAAGGACATAACTCTTTCTTCAGGACATGTATCTGCAGATCAGACTTGGATACAACGATACCATCATTTTTGATCAGATAATCAAGTAGGTCCTTTTCAGTCCCCGTTAGAGGTAAACGGGAGAGTTGTTCACACAAGCCGTGATTAGATGAAGCAAAAGATTGCCTCTGACGCTCGAACCCAACTCGGCGCAAGATCACCTTAATTCGGGTTAAGAGTTCAGGAACATTAAAAGGTTTAGCGATGTACTGGTCGGCTCCAGCTTGATAGCCATCGAGCATTGAGGCATCGTCATTAAGAGCGGTTAGCATAAGAATGGGAGTAGCAAAACGCTGACAAATACGTCTTGCTACTTGAATACCGCTTAGATTTGGAAGCATTACATCGAGTAAAACCAAATCAACAGGGTGAGACTGAATAAACTCTAAAGCCGATTCACCACAATGAACGGTATCAACGTGATACCCCTCATTTTCCAATACTTCACCCAGTAACTCACACAACTGAATATCATCATCAACAACTAAAACGCGAGACATTGCACACACCGATAAATAAGAACTGTTTGCATTCTAATTATCGTTATTATTGATTTCAATTATAAAGTGACTGATTTCCTCTATAGAAGAAAATCTTTTTCGATCGGTACAAATTTTGACGCAGAATCGATAAGATTTTGAGCGGTTAACCCCGGGACACCATACACTTCAACAGGTTTACCAAAACGCTCTTTGATTCGCTCTACAAGAATTTCAAAATCACCATCTCCTGATACTAAAACAATCGTATCAACCGTCTCTGCAA
Source organism: Vibrio sp. T20 (assembly GCF_007858795.1). Lineage (NCBI taxonomy): Bacteria > Pseudomonadati > Pseudomonadota > Gammaproteobacteria > Vibrionales > Vibrionaceae > Vibrio > Vibrio sp. T20. The sequence continues at coordinate 6,781 of NZ_VFEB01000077.1, read as the reverse complement.
GCTCTATCGCGTCTAACGCAATACCCACATCCCAGTCGCCTTTTGCACTACCATCTCGACGCTGAATAAACGGCTTTAACTTCACATTAAACCCCACACCACGAAGGATGTGATGAAATTGACGCTGCTTTGGGTCTTGGCTTGAGATTGCGTAAGCATTAGCTGCAACAACATTACGCCCTTCCGTGGCAACATACCAAAACTGGTTATAGTCAAAGTTAGAACGGTATTTATCCCGTGTTGTGTAGTAAACGTTCTGAACGTCGACCAAAATTGCTATGTTTTCCATAAATTCATACCTTTAGATTTTCCGTATACCCTATTCTATTCACTTCTAAAATGCGAGTCGCTTTACTCAATAAAAATGAACCTGTCGGCTATCGTTAACGTAAATCTAACTATGCTTATTGTATGCCGATTGGCTTTACTCGTTGCTCAATAAGACTGAATTTCAGACGAGTCACATTCAAATAACGATAAGGCTTAAAGTTATTTAAGGGAGGCTGGTTATGCTACACCGACAAACACGCGAAATGTGCTTAAGCATCAAGTCAACCCAATCAGTGCTGCCTGTGGATCAACCATTCGGATCTGGCGTTGGTACTGGTTTGCTTAAACTAATGACTATCAGCATAATCTTAATCATGTGTATGGCGACTAACTCAGCCCTCGCCTACCCAGCGTACTCTCACTCCAAAGCACTACCGCACCGAAGTGTTATTTATTTCGCACCAACCGAAGATTCGATCGTTAAAGAGTTTCTCAATGAGGTTTTGATCAATAACTGTCAGTTAGAAGAAAGAGATGTTGTCATTATGGTCATTGCGGAGAGCGGCTACACTGTCCCAAATTGGTTAGTGGAAGAGTTTAACCTGGAGGCGGTAACAAACAGCTATGACATACCGAAAGGATCGCACACCGCGGTATTGATCGGTAAAGACGGAAAAGAGAAGCACAGATGGAATGGTAAGACAGATTGGAACCTAATCACCAACATAATTGACGAAATGCCCATGCGCCAGCAAGAAATGCAGCGACAAGGCAGCCGCTGCAGTATTTAATCTTCAGATTGAAGTAAGACACTGTTTATTACGCTAAAGCTATTGGTTCTTACCAACACTGTTTGCTAAACCCACGCTATTTAATAAGGCAGCGTTACTTAATAAGAGAAAGCTACTTGTTAAACCAATCAAGTTTTTCATGAAGCTGAGCCACGCTGCCAACAACGATCAAAGCCGGGCTTTTCGCGACACTCGCAAGGTTAGCTAAGTCACTCAATCCACCTCGATACACCTTCTGTTCTTGGCGAGTACCGTTTTCGATAATCGCTACAGGCATGTCTGATCGCATACCATTATCAAGCAAGTTTTTCTGAATATTCGGGCTCTCTTTTAACCCCATGTAAAACACTATCGTGTGGTTGTGCTGCGCAAGAGAGCGCCAATCGATATCTTCGCCATCTTTCTTTAAGTGACCAGTAATGAACTGGACGCTTTGTGCGTGGTCACGGTGCGTTAGAGGGATACCGGCATAAGCAGTTGCCCCAGCTGCTGCAGTAATGCCTGGGATGACTTCAAATCTAACGTCATTCTCAGCCAGAGTTTCACACTCTTCACCACCGCGACCAAAGATAAACGAGTCACCACCTTTTAGGCGTACTACATGCTTATTCTCTTGCGCTTTGGTGACCAATAATTGGTTGATCTGATCTTGCGGTACGCAGTGATGATCAAGCTTTTTACCCACATACAGCATTTCTGCTTCTGGGTTAGCCATCGCCAAGATATCTTTTGATACCAAGCGGTCATAAACCAAAACGTCTGCTTGTTGAATCACTCGTGCCGCTTTTAACGTAAGTAAGTCTGGGTCGCCCGGACCTGCACCTACTAATGAAACAAATCCTGTGTTTCCTGTTTTAACATTCGATGGCGATACTTCTGACATGCTTTGCTCCGAAAGTTAGCTTGTTATATTTCAAGCTTAATTCTGTATGACGATTCATCATTGTATGAATCACCAATATCCCTACTTCTTAGACTATCAGTTGTTGCCATAAAACTTCACGATTAATTCTAATCAAGATAGAAGTTTATATAACAAAACAATCTATTACGCTGGAACACGCTGACTTTTGCACCATTAACAAGCTCACAATGCTCATTGATAGTGCGCCCTTGATCAAGTAGAGACTGTTGAGATCAAAAAAGCCCCAAACCAACTGCTTGGGGCTTATCATTTGCTCATTAATCTAGAGCAAAAGAATTACTTAGCGCCTAGAGAAGGAGCTGTTCTAGCGTGTGTTAGGAACAAAGGAACACATGTTAGGAACAAACCACCCACGATGTTACCTAGGATTGTTGGGATAAGGTTGAAGTTCAACCATGTCGCGATACCGAAATCAGCGCCAAGAATCATACCCAGTGGGAATAGGAACATGTTTACTACTGTGTGCTCAAATACTAGTGCGAAGAAGATGAAGATTGGGAACCACATCATCGCTACACGGCCAGCAACAGTACGTGCAGTCATGTTACCAATCACACCTAGACATACCATTAGGTTACAGAAGATACCGCGTACGAAACACGTAATCCATCCGTCCATACCCATGTTTTCAAAACCTAGGCTACGCCCTGTAGAAACTGCAATAAACTTTTGCGCAACAGCGTTTGGCTCTAGAGAAAAGTTACCCGTTAGTGAAACGGCAACTAGGAAAGCAACAATCAAAGAACCGATAAGGTTACCAAGACCAACAATACCCCAACAACGAAGGATACGGCCCCAAGTAATGCCTGGGCGGTTGTCAAATTTAGCTAAAGGCGCAAGACCAAATACACCCGTTACTAGGTCATAGCCCATTACACTTAGAATGACAAAACCAACCGGGAACACAAGAGCGCCAACAATACCGATACCTGTTTGCACGATAGTTGTGATAGCAACAACAACCGCAAGAGAAAGGATGATACCAGCCATAGTGCTTCGGATCAGAAGATCACGAGTACTCGTTTTAGTTTTAGCTTCACCTACATCGATCATAGTTTGAACGAATTCTGCCGGTTTAAAATCAGTAGACATAAGGTTGTCCTTAAAAGTTAAATTTAAAAGTTAAAATTGGATAGGAAAAGGCTCTAGTTGCCGAGTTAAGGCAATATCGAAAACTAGAACCCTTGAACTATCAAATCTTACTCATCCAAAGATTAAGCAGAGATTTCTACAGCACCTTTGGTAACACGAGCTTTGTACGCTTTCACGTTGAAGTTCTCGTCTTCCATGCACGCACCTGTTGTCAGGTTAAAGCGTTGCTTCTTAAGCGGGCTTGCCACCCAAAGCTCTTCTTTGTGCTCTACAATCAGACCACGTGATAACACGTTAGACTGGAAGTAAGGGTCGGTGTTGCTAATCGCGAATACTTCTTCAGCCTTAGTTGGGCGGAAGACTGCTACTTGCTCACCACCAACCAATGCACAAACACCTGTACCTGGGATAATATCTTCGATCTTACAAACTTTGGTAAATGCCATGATGTCGTCTCCCAATTAAACCAGTTCAACGTGAAGGATATCGCCCTTCGCTTCAGGGTGTTTCTCAGTGAATGTCGCTGGACGGTGTTGTTCACGGCCATCATCAACAAACACAACGTTTTCATCACGGTCATCAGCATTGATGAAGTGTGCAAAGCGCTTAAGTTGAGCTTCATCGTTGATTGTATCTGTCCACTCACAAGCAAAGTTATCCACTAGACCAGCAATGTCAGTTTCAAGTTGGTCATTGATGCCAAGCTTGTTGTCTACAATAACTTCACGTAGGTAATCAACACCACCTTCTAGGTTATCCATCCATACCGAAGTACGTTGCAGCGGAGCAGCCGTGCGGATGTAGAACATCATGAAACGGTCGATGTATTTGATCAGCGTTTCTTGGTCTAAGTCGCTTGCAAGCAAGTCTGCGTGACGAGGTTTCATACCACCGTTACCACACACATACATGTTCCAGCCCGCGTCAGTCGCGATGATACCTAAATCTTTACCTTGAGCTTCAGCACACTCACGAGTACAACCAGACACACCAAACTTCATCTTATGAGGAGTACGGATGCCTTTGTAACGGTTCTCGATCATCACGCCTAGGCCAACTGAATCTTGAACGCCGTAACGACACCAAGTAGAACCAACACATGTCTTAGCCATACGAAGTGCTTTTGCGTAAGCTTGACCCGTTTCGTAACCCGCAGCGATTAACTTCTTCCAAATAGCTGGTAAGTCATCTTTCTGAGCACCGAACAGACCGATACGTTGTGCACCCGTGATCTTGGTGTACAGGTTGTATTCTGCAGCAACATCAGCAAGAACGCTTAGTGCTTGAGGTGTTACTTCACCACCCGCCATACGAGGGATTACAGAGTAAGTACCGTCTTTTTGCATGTTACCTAGGAAGTTATCGTTGGTATCGTGCAGTTTCACTAGTTCAGGCTTAAGGATGTGTTCACCCCAGCAAGAAGCAAGGATAGAACCCGCTAGTGGCTTACAAACTTCACAGCCGTAGCCTTTACCGTATTTCTCTAGTAACTCATCGAACGTTTTGATTTCTTCGATGCGAATCAGGTGGAAAAGCTCTTGGCGAGAGTAAGCAAAGTGTTCACACACGTCGTTCTTCACTTCAACACCAGCTTTAGCAAGTTCAGCGTTTAGTACTGAAGTCACTAGTGGAATACAACCACCACAACCAGTACCTGCGCCTGTTACCGCTTTGATATCACCAATGGTGTGGTGACCTTCGGCAACCGCTTGAGCGATCTTGCCTTTCGTTACATCGAAACAAGAACAGATAACCGCAGATTCAGGAAGCGAGTCTGCGCCAAGTGTTGGCTTTTCAGCACCAGCGTGCGCAGGAAGAATCAGTGCATCTGGGTGTTCTGGTAGGTCGATTTCGTTCAGCATAAGCTGTAGAAGATCGCCGTAGTCAGATGTATCACCAACCATTACTGCACCAAGAAGCTTCTTGTTGTCTTCAGAAACGATGATACGTTTGTAAACTTCTTGCTCTTCGTTTTGGTAAACGTAGCTCTTACAACCTGGAGTACGACCGTTCGCATCACCGATAGAGCCTACTTTCACGCCTAGAAGCTTAAGCTTCGCAGACATGTCAGCACCTTCAAATGTGCTTTCGTTACCAACAACGTGGTCAACCGCTACCGTCGCCATTTTGTAGCCAGGAGCCACTAGGCCGTAGAACGTTTGGTTCCAAGACGCACACTCACCGATGGCATAGATATCTTTGTCTGTCGTTTGACAGTGATCGTTAATCTCGATACCACCGCGAGGCGCAATACCTAGACCCATTTGACGAGCAAGTTTGTCTTGTGGGCGAATACCAGCAGAGAATACGATGAAATCAGTTTCTAGCTCTGTACCGTCTGCAAAACGCATTACGTTACGAGCTTCAGTGCCTTCAGGAGCAATCTCAAGCGTGTTCTTACTTGTATGTACGTTTACGCCCATACGTTCGATTTTTTGACGAAGTTGATTACCACCCGCCTGATCAAGCTGCTCAGCCATTAACTTAGGAGCAAACTCAACAACGTGAGTTGTCACGCCAAGTGCTTTTAGTGCGCCTGCCGCTTCAAGACCAAGTAAACCACCACCAACAACCACACCAGACTTAGAGTTTTTAGCCGTAGCTTCAATCGCTTTCAAATCTTCGATTGTGCGGTAAACGAAACAATCTTTACCTTCGTTACCTTTGATTGGTGGTACGAATGGGAAAGAACCGGTAGCAAGAACAAGTTTGTCGTATTGAATTTCGCGACCAGTGCTTGAGTAAACTGTTTTCTTTTCACGGTTAACGTTGATTGCACGTTCGCCGATCAGCATGTTGATGCCGTGTTTCTCGTAGAAGCCTTCTTTAACTAAAGAAAGTTCGTCTGCAGTGTGGTGTGAAAAGTAAGAAGAAAGGTGCACACGGTCATATGCTACTCGTGGTTCTTCACAGAACACGGTGATGTCCATGTTTGCAACATCTGTCTTCTCGACTAAATCTTCGATATAGCGATGGCCGACCATCCCGTTACCGATTACGACTAGCTTCATCTTGCTCATAAGAATTCCTGAAGGTTATATATTTCTTAACTGAGCGAATAATGAATTATGAAAGAAAATGAAAATATGATGTAAATCAATTACGAAAACAAACTACCCTAAAGGGGTAGAACAAAAGAGGTAGATCTGCTTAATTATCAGGCTAAGCAAACGAATAACCGTAGGCTTAATGGGGTTTAGCGGGGTTTTATATACACTTTCTTGCACTAGAGAGGATGTTGTAAAGTTTCATAATAGATTAGCAACAACGCAAGTAAATGACAATCATTTTCATTTATAGTCATAAGAACTGTAATAACTCATGAAAGCGTTACAGGTTCATGAGCAACTATGTATAAATATGAAGAACTTAATGACCCAAAGGACAGGCGCCCTTTTCCATTCCCTACTAATTCCACTTACAAACAGCGCAATTAGTTTAAATATGCTGGTGGTTGTTTAGTAAATGATAGATTTCCGCAAGGAAAAGACCGACAAAGAAAATCATCAGACAAGGGCTTGTTCCTAGAGGCACTAATGAACAGAGGTCAACATCGGTATTTGGAAGTAATGCTAGGAAATGGAATTTCAGATAGCAAAAAGGCCAGCATTTCTGCTGGCCTTTCAACTTTAAGTGATGGAGGCGCCTCCCGGAGTCGAACCGAGGTCCACGGATTTGCAATCCGCTGCATAGCCACTCTGCC
>NZ_VFEB01000103.1:0-257 GCF_007858795.1 Vibrio sp. T20 | reverse complement strand
AAGGATTGATCAGAGACTTAAAGCTGCCCTGCTCTTCAAAGGCTTTGAAGATGGTATTGAATAAAGGGAAATCGTAAGCGCCTAAGCGAGTGTGCTTCAGGTATGGTTCAAGGAATAGCTCATACTCTTCTTGGGTCGCACCACCATCAGTAATGATTTCACCAAAGATGTGCATTCCTTCGCAGATATCATCGGTCCACACCCTACACAGATGGGAAAGTGTCATGTGCTTTGCCGCATCGATACGAAAACCTTTC
>NZ_VFEB01000163.1:0-256 GCF_007858795.1 Vibrio sp. T20 | reverse complement strand
AAGCAGCAATATCGTCGTGACCTGTGCTGACATTGAGTACTGCAGATCAAAAACTTGGAACACAATAAACGAAAGCGTAGCGATACTGGCGCCCATTAAGGCTTCGTGGCGCATGCGGTGGCTTTTCTTCGCTTCGGTTGGCCTCGGCGGTGGCTGACGGGATTCCACATCTGGAATTACAAACATCATTAAATAAGCAATGATGACGGACAGCACGCAGGCAAGTAAGTTGGTAAAAATAAGGTTGTTTAAATCG
>NZ_VFEB01000241.1:0-321 GCF_007858795.1 Vibrio sp. T20 | reverse complement strand
CTTGAACACGTTCTCGCCAGTGTCATCATCGCTGATGGTCAGCGTGCCTGTGTCGCTCAGTACCGTGACCGCGTCGTTCTCGGTCACCGCACCGGTATCGTCACCGGCGATATCCGCCACGTCGTTCGTGCCCGTGATGGTCACTTTGATGTCGTGAGTCGTGCCGTCTGCCGACGTCACCGTGAAGGTTTCGACTTTCTTCTCACCTTCTTTCAGGTAGTTCACGTCCGCGTTGTCGACGTTGTACGTCCACACGCCAGCTTCCGTGATGGTTAAGCTGCCCAACGCACCCGCACTCGCGGTGATGCTTGACGCGTCTGT
>NZ_VFEB01000161.1:0-296 GCF_007858795.1 Vibrio sp. T20 | reverse complement strand
ACGGATGTATTCTCTGTCTTTATAACCATTACAAACGATCACTGAGCTCGCTTTTTGAGCCAGCGCCAATACCGCTAATAGTTCAGGTTTGCTGCCCGCCTCTAGACCTAATTGCTTCTGCTCTAATTGAGCTTGGCTTGCTAAGATCTCGTCAACCACTTCTTTTTGTTGGTTAACTTTAATCGGGTAAACAAGTAGGTAACGGTTATCGTACTGATATTCGTCGATCGCTTGGTTGAATGCGTTACAGATATTGTGTACACGTTGCTGCACTATTTGAGGAAAACGCACAAGAG
>NZ_VFEB01000037.1:0-247 GCF_007858795.1 Vibrio sp. T20 | reverse complement strand
TATCGAGGAATTATGTCACGTCCATCTTTTATACTTGCTACGTTGCTTTTAACGCCAAGTGTTGCAAGTGCCAGTACTATTCTAACAAGCTTTAAGCCAATTCAAATGCTTGTGCCAGAATTAACACAAGGCGTTAATCAACCGGATGTGCTAATGAACAGCAATGCTTCACCGCACGACTATGCGCTTAAGCCATCGGATGTGAAAAAAGTTCACAGTGCCGATATGGTCGTTTGGTTTGGTCCTG
>NZ_VFEB01000040.1:0-233 GCF_007858795.1 Vibrio sp. T20 | reverse complement strand
TTATATCGACATTGGTAATTCTATATAACGTTGTTTATTCTTCTTTCATAAAGAAAAAGTGGTGGCTACTGCGGGATTTGAACCTGCGACCCCATCATTATGAGTGATGTGCTCTAACCAACTGAGCTAAGTAGCCATCTGAGAGCGAAGTAATATAATATAATCTCGCTTCCAATGCCATTATCTTTTTAAAGATAATTACACTTTAAATTGTGGCTGGGCTACCTGGATTC
>NZ_VFEB01000065.1:0-360 GCF_007858795.1 Vibrio sp. T20 | reverse complement strand
GTAACAACCTGGTGAGCACAGGCAGCTTGACCGTGACCGATGCGGATGGCGACGGCGCGTTCAACCCCACGCCAACGTTCACAAGCAGCACAGTGGAAGGCGGAGCTCAACTAGGTACGTTGACCATCGATGCGGAAGGCAACTGGACGTACAAAGTGGATAACACCAATGCCACTGTCCAAGGCCTGAACGCAGACGAGACAATCGTGGAAACCTACACGGTTGCGACGGCGGATGGCAAAGATACACAAACCATCACGATCACCATCAATGGTGCGGCAGACGACTCAGACATCACCATCGAAGCGGGCGACAGCGCGGCAGACAGCGTGACCGAAGACAGTGCTGACGATCTGGTTG
>NZ_VFEB01000016.1:0-657 GCF_007858795.1 Vibrio sp. T20 | reverse complement strand
TGCCACCCGACGCAACGGTGCCTGTGTACGTGGTCGCGTCTTGGCCTTCGGCCTGCAGCGTCAACGTCACCGTATCACCTTCTTTCGCATCACCACCCACGGTACCCGTAATGGCCACCGTGCCCGCCGCTTCCGCCGCGTTCACGATGTCGTCGCCCGCGATGGCGTCAACGGTAATGGTCGCCGCCGCGTCGGTATCGATGGTCACCTCAAGCTCGGTCGACGTCGCGCTGTTGCCCGCATCGTCCGTCACTTTCACGCTCAAGTCGTAAGTGCCATCCAACAAGTCGGCACTTGGCGTGAACTGCCACGTGCTGCCCACTTTCTCCAGCGTGCCATCAAGGGCTACGCCGTCTTTCAGTACCACGATGTCCGCTTGCGCGACATCGCTGTCGATGTTGCCCAGCGTGAACGTCGGGGTCTTGTCATTGGTCAGGTTGTCTGTGTCGCTGTCGCCGCTGTCGCTCGACGCAACCAGATCGATGGTCGGTTTGCTGATACCTGTATCAACCTCGTAACCACCGTCTTTGTTGTCACCGCTTGCATCTGTCGTCGCCGTGAACGCGTTGCCCGCTTCATCGGTGCCACTCACGCTCGCCACGATGGTGCTGTCCGCATCCGACGCCAGCACACTGCCCGGAACATTGATGCTGTAAG
>NZ_VFEB01000248.1:0-211 GCF_007858795.1 Vibrio sp. T20 | reverse complement strand
TCCACACAGATTGATGGTTTAATAAGTTAAGAGTAGGAAATACTTTTCCAGATGGGGCTATAGCTCAGCTGGGAGAGCGCCTCGCTGGCAGCGAGGAGGTCTGCGGTTCGATCCCGCATAGCTCCACCATCTTTAAGTGTTCTTCCTTAAGAATCTTTAAAAATGGTTATTTCTTTAATTAGAAATATCTAGCTCTTTAACAATTTGGAAA
>NZ_VFEB01000136.1:0-896 GCF_007858795.1 Vibrio sp. T20 | reverse complement strand
CTTTCGAGATAGTTCATACAGCTCAGAAGCTGGTGGGTTTCACCCTGTTGAAATCGCGATGACACAGATCTCCAGTGGTCTATGGAATGTCGAATACATCACTGATTTTGCTTACGTTGGGAATGTGTATCCAGAATTGGCGAGATGTCTAGACTTTGATTTTCGAGACCAAGCATTCTTTACAGAGTTCGGGGGATGGAGCCCAATCAAGGGTAACTATTCCGCTGTAGAGATGTTCGAGCTTTGGCAGGATAACTTCTTAAGCTACATCGATATGGAAGCGTTTGACTCTATATCTATCACTTCGTAATGAGAGAACAACCTGTCCGGGTCTATGTCACGATACAAAGGCACCGGACCACTACAGCCATCAAAAGTCGTGCTTCGGAGAGAGCTAACCCTATATGTAGCAAGGCCTGAATGACTTTTCATCATAGACTCCCACCCCACGACTTATCACGACATTACCGATAAGTGATAACAATCATGCCCAATATCTCCCCATTAAAAGAGCAGCTCACAAAAGCGCTCATCAGAGTCGCTCTCGCGAGTTGTCATTACCTTAATGAACAGTATCAACACTTTAAAAAGGAGGTAGAGCAAAGCTCAGATCACGAACTGTTTGAATTCGTTCAACGCCTTTCTTCCACCCACCTAAAACGACTCTTAGCCACTATTGAGTTGATGAATAGAGGTTACCTACTAAGTGAAATTCTAGAAGCAGCAAAGGATAAATAATGGCCTTTCCCGAGGCCATTTAAATTCAAATATACAGCCCATTTCACATAATCATTATCCGCCATTTGAGTGAGACGTTATTTGTCTCACCCATCCTTATCCTAATGCCATCAGTGATGGTTCATAGACACCCAACCAAGGATTCACAATGACCACAA